>JBDLIR010000222.1:0-4320 GCA_039714815.1 Actinomycetota bacterium
GGGCGTGGATGGGACCGTTCCGTGAACTCGGCCTCGCGCTGCTGCTTGCGGGCATCGTCCTCGCTCTGGCCACGATCGCCAACGTGCTGGGGTTCCAGTTCTCCCGCATCCGCTCGATCGCCGCATCCGGCGAATAGGAGGGACACACATGACAACACTCACCATCGATGACTTCACGACAGAAACAACGTCCCACGCTCCCGATCGGATCTTGCCTCAGAAGGCAGGAAGGGCGCTCTGGGCTCCTATGTTCGCCATGTCCCTGGTCGGCTTCGCAGTCGGCATCGGGCTCGCTATCACGAGAGCGAACATGATCTCGGCAGGCGATGATCCGCTCCAGATAGCGGCCTACGCCCAGTATGTGCCTGCGGCCATGTTCTTCGGGTTCGCCATGGTCTTCGCAGCGATCTCGTTTGCTATAGCGAAGATCCTGGGCGAGTTCCGGGTCGGCGGAGGATCTGTTCAGGAGGCTGCTCACTCCGACGTCAAGACACTCAAGATGCCTGGTACCGCAAAGGCGTTCATCATCGGGATGATGATGGCGATGATGATCATCCTCGCGGCCGTCGTCTTACACGTCATCGCAGGTGTTGCGATAGCAGGCGGAGGCGTCGATCCCATCCTTGCAGAGCAATGGACGATCTGGCTCGAAGCAGCACGTCGAATCGGCACGGTCTTGTACCTGTTCTCGATCATGCTTGGACTGGTGACGATCGCGACGGTGATCCGGTTTCAGAGCTTCCGTATCCGTGAAGTTGCTCACACCGAGTAGCCCGAATCCGCAGATGAAGGGAGGGTGGCACGAGATGCCTCCCTCCCTTTGCGCGCGTGGATCTACAAGCCGCGTATGCGAGTCAGCCGCTGGGACGACCTAGCGTGTCACGCTCGGTGTCCATACGCTGCAGTTCCCGTTTGCCAGGGATGACAATCGCAGGATCAGGAACGAAGTCGAGGTCTAGATCGCGGTCGTCGTAGTCGACGGCGTTGAGGATCACCTTCATGGCGTTGAGCCTGGCCTTCCTCTTGTTGTTCGATCTGATGATCGTCCACGGCGCCGACCCGGTGGAGGTGCGTTCAAGCATGCGGTGTTTCATCTCGGTGAAATCGTCCCAATACTCCTGAGCCTGAACATCGATCTCGCTGAGCTTCCACTGTCGGAGTGGATCGTTGCGCCGTCTTGCGAATCGGCTCGCCTGGACTTCCTTGTCAACGCTGAAGTAGAGCTTCACGAGGACGAAGCCCTGTCGCACGAGATCCTTCTCGAAACCGACGACACCGCGAAGGAAATCTCTGTACTGGGTCTTCGTACAGAAGCCGAACACCGGCTCGACCATCGCCCGGTTGTACCACGACCGATCGAACAGGACCATCTCTCCCCCTGTGGGGAAGTTCTCCACATAGCGCTGGAAGTACCACTGGGTGCGCTGCTCGTCCGTCGGCTTGCCGAGCGCGACGACCTTGTAGCGCTTCTCGTTCATGTAGCGGGCGATCCGCCGGATCGTTCCACCCTTGCCAGAGGCATCCCTGCCCTCGAAGACCACGATCATCGGGATCTTCTTGCGCTCGAGGTGGCGCTGGAGCTTCAGGAGTTCGATCTGATAGGGACGAAGGGGGGCATCCTTGTCCACGGGCGCCGTCTTCTGCACTTGCTCTTCGCTAAGTTGCGCGAGTTCTCGCGTGAGATCGTTCTTGGCGATTTCGGTGGTGTCGGTTTCCATGGGTGTTTCGCTCAACCGAAAAACTCCTCCCTCGTGAATGAGAGGCTACCACCGATCACGGAATGAAATGGGGTGACCCCGAGCATCGCCCCAACTGCGGTGCCCGGGGTCTACAAACCTTGAACCGTTCGGTGGCTGGCCGGAGGCGGCGTCGCCTGTATTCATTCATAAGTACCTTACTACGCATCTTGGGATTGTGCACGTCTGTTTGCACCTTTCTGGGTCCGGCTGGTGGATGAAGACCGGATGTGGCAACCTATGTCCATGACTCAACGACGAATGCCCCGGTGGAGAGAACTCGCTCCCCTCCTGCGCCCGGCTCCCCGCACGGGCACCCACACCGAGCGCGTGATGCGGCGCATGGCCAGCGTCGAGGACCTTCGACGCAGGGCCCGCCGCCGCACGCCCAGAGCTCCGTTCGACTACGTAGACGGTGCGGCAGACGCGGAGATCAGCATCGCCAGGTCGAGGAACCTCTTTGCGAACATCGAGTTCCTCCCCAACGTGTTGCGAGACGTTTCGGACTGTGACACATCAACGACGATGCTCGGTGATCGTGTCGGATACCCGTACGGATTTGCACCGACGGGCTTCACACGCATGATGCAGCACGAAGGGGAACCCGCTATCGGGCGTGTGGCTGAAGCGGCCTCGATCCCGTACGCGCTCTCAACGATGGGAACCACCACTCCGGATGATCTCGCACATGCTGCGCCGAACGCGAACCTGTGGTTCCAGCTGTATGTGTGGAAGAACCGGGCGTTCTCAGAGAGCCTCATCCAGCAGGCTCGTGATGCGGGATATCGAGCGTTGGTACTCACCGTCGACCTTCCGGTCGGCGGGGCACGCCTGCGCGACGTCCGCAACGGGATGACCGTGCCCCCGGAGCTGACGTTGCGCACCTTCATCGACGGAGCGATGCATCCGAACTGGTGGTTCAACTTCCTCACGACGGAGCCACTCACGTTTGCGACCCTCGAAACGTTGGGAGGCAACGTTGCCGACTCGGTGACGGACATATTCGACGCGTCGCTGAACTTCGAAGACCTCACGTGGCTCCGTTCACAGTGGGACGGTCCGATCGTCGTCAAAGGGATCCAGAACGTCGAAGACGCCCGAAAGGTGGTGGATCTCGGGACTGCTGCAGTGATCTTGTCGAACCACGGCGGGAGGCAACTCGACCGATCTCCGACGCCGCTTCGTCTCATAGGGCCAACGGTTGAAGCGATCGGCGCTGACGCCGAGGTGTACATCGATGGAGGGATCATGAGCGGTGCAGACGTCGTTGCCGCGGTCGCGCTCGGAGCGCAGGGATGCTTCGTCGGGCGTGCGTACCTGTACGGATTGATGGCCGGAGGCCAGGCAGGAGTGCAACGCATGGTCGATATCTTCGCTGGCGACATCGAGCGGACGATGCAGCTTCTCGGCGTGCGAACGATCGCCGACCTGCACCCTGAGCTTGTTCGGCTCCCGAGAGACATTCGATGAAGGCAGCCGTGTACGGCGACTTCCAGGGACCCATCGAGATCACAACGGTGCCCGACCCAACCCCGCCGCGCGGAGGCGTCGTCCTGGAAGTGCACGCCAACGGCGTGTGCCGCAGCGATTGGCACGGGTGGATGGGCCACGATCGTGAGATCATGCTCCCGCACGTTCCGGGGCATGAGATGAGCGGCATCGTCGCTGACGTTGGCAGCGGCATCGACACGTCACTTGTTGGTCAACGGATCACCGTCCCTTTCGTCCTTGGATGCGGGACGTGCGCGTTGTGTCGCAATGGCGACCAACAGGTGTGCGAGCGCCAGTACCAACCCGGCTTCTCTGGTTGGGGGTCCTTCGCCGAGTACGTGGCCCTGCCCTACGCAGCCGAGAACCTCGTCGCGTTGCCGGACGAAGTGTCCTATGCAACGGCTGCCGGACTGGGTTGCCGCTTCGCGACGGCCTTTCGCGCTGTCGTAGACCAGGGACAGGTCGAAGACGGCACCAGTGTTGCAGTGTGGGGAGTCGGGGGTGTTGGACTGTCGGCAACGATGATCTCGAGCGCACTTGGCGCATCCGTCATAGCGATCGACATCGATCCTGATGCGCTGGCGCTCGCCACGCTGCACGGTGCCTCAAACACCGTGCTCGTATCCGACGAGATCGACCCTGTCGCGGTCGTCAGGGAGTTGTCTGGCGGCGGTGTTGCGGTGTCTCTCGATACGCTCGGGTCTACCACCACGGCCGTCCAATCGATGCGTTCCCTCGAGAGGATGGGGCGACACATCCAGGTTGGGCTGATGACCGGCGAGGATGCGGAACCGGTGATCCCCATGTGGCGTTTGCATGCGTTCGAAATCGAACTGTACGGGAGCCATGGGATGCAGGCGTGGAGGTATCCCCTGATGCTCGAGATGATTTCGGACGGTACGCTTGACCCTGCGGCCCTGGTCACGAGGAGACTCGACCTGGCAGCCGGCATCGACCATCTGACCGCCATGGACCGTTTCCCTGGGACAGGGTTCGCTGTGATCACGGATTTCAGCTGACAGCTGACCGTTAACAGCGCTCTAACCTCCGCTGCTGGCGAAAGTAGTGGTGCGTGCAGCTTCGATCCATGGAC
>JBDLIR010000223.1:0-4307 GCA_039714815.1 Actinomycetota bacterium
ATTTACAGTCTGCTCCCTTTGGCCACTCGGGCATCCCGGCATGGGTGCGGTTCCACCTTCGTGGAAGCAGAGGCAACGATAGCGGCCATCTGCGTACATCGTCCGTGGCGGCGCGCTGTTCTGCGTGAGAAGTCAGGTGACTCCGTAGGCCATCTTCTCGAGGCGATCTATGCGTTCGGCGACCGGCGGGTGGGTTGAGAACATCTTGCCCATCTGTCCTTGACGCCCCTTGGAGCCAAAGGCCTTGAGTGGATCCGCAATGAACAACTGGGACACGGCAGGGTTGACATCCATCGGCACGCGTGATGTGCCGGCTGAGATCTTACCGAGGGCGCTTGCCAGGGCAAGGGGCGACCCCGTGGACTCGGCCCCTGTGCGGTCAGCCTCGAACTCCCGGCTCCTGCTGATGGCCATCTGGATCAGGGCGGCAGCGATCGGAGCGAGGATCATCGCCACGATCCCGATGATCGCACTCACACCGTCGTTGCTCCTGCGCCTCCCGAGGTTCGACCAGAAGGCCCAGCGGGCGAGAAACGACAGAGCCGCGGCGACCGTCGCGGCGATTGTTGCGATCAGAATGTCACGGTTCTTCACGTGGCCCAACTCGTGTGCGAGCACACCCTCGAGTTCTCTGTGGTCGAGTATCTCGAGGATCCCCGTCGTTACGGCGACAGCGGCCTTCTTCGGGCTTCTGCCGGTTGCGAACGCATTCGGCTGAGGTGAGTCGATGACGTAGATCTCAGGCATCGGCATGTTCTCTCGCTGAGCAAGCGAAGAAACGATGGAGTAGACGTTCGGCAGTTCATTGCTCGCAACCGGAAGAGCGCGGGCCGCCTTGAGCGCGATGCGGTCGGAGAAGAAGTAGATGCCGAAGTTGAACACGACAGCGAACCCGAGGGCGACCAACCCACCCTGGGCGCCGCCCAACAGGTATCCGACACCGACGAAGAGGGCACCGAGGAATGCAAGCAACGCGGCTGTCTTGAGATTGTTCATACGTACAGCGTATCGACCCGGAGGAATAGGCGGACACGGATACGATTGGAACTCCCAGGTCGCGCGACCCTAGTATCGCTCGCGTACGAGGAGATGGACCCGGGTATACCGTTCGCGTGGCGGTCCGACGCGGAGGTCCAAGGCAGGAGGAACAAGCACAGCGCACACCTCGGTGCGCCAGATTCCGGGCAGCAGCCATTGAGTAGCGTGCTGCACGGGATCTACGGAACGCAATCAACGACCATCCGTATCAAGACCGAAAGGGAGATATGAGAAGATCGATTCTCGCGTTGCTCTCGGTGTTCGCCTTGGCGCTCGCCGTACTCGCACCACTAGGTGCAGCAGGAGCAGCAGATACACCGACAGAGTTGGAGCTCGCGGTGGGCACGGGCGAAGTCGCCAAGAGCCCAACAGGCAGCTACATCGTTGTCATGAAGGAAGCGCCCCTGATCGCAGAATTCGGCCAGGACGGCCTCGATTCTCGCGCGGCGAAGGCTAAGAAGGCAGACAAACAGAACAAGCAGGACCGTGTCCTCACCGAGGCTGGTGCATCTGCATCTGACAAGGTGAACAGCTACACGGTCGCCGTCGACGGGTTCTCAGCCGTCGTGTCACAAGGCGAGGCGCAGGCCATGGCCAACCGTGACGATGTGCTTGCGGTCTACCCGGATGAGCTCCGGCAGCCGACCACGGACTCGAGTCCGTCGTTCCTCCGTCTCGATGACCCCATCGGCCCGTGGGCCGCAGGTCTCGACGGTGAAGGCGTCGTGATCGGCGTGATCGACACCGGCATCTGGCCAGAGCATCCATCATTCCATGATGACGGCACATACGCCGCACCACCAGTTGCGATCGGTGAGTGTGACTTCGGAAACGTTGCGCACAACCCCGACGATGCAGCTTTCACGTGTAATAACAAGCTGATCGGCGCCCGTCAGATGCTCGCCACGTACCGTGCGCTGATCGGTGCAGAGGACTTCGAGTTCGATTCGGCACGTGACGACAACGGTCACGGCACGCACACGGCATCCACCGCTGGTGGTAACGCTGATGTTGCAGCTTCGATCTTCGGTGTCGACCGTGGCATCGTCTCTGGTGTTGCACCTCGTGCACACATCGTGATGTACAAGGGTCTCGGCACGCTCGGTGGCTTCAGCTCCGACCTTGCCGCAGCGATCGACCAGGCAGCCGCAGACGGCGTCGACGTCATCAACTACTCGATCGGATCGTCATCGTTCGCGATCGGCCCTGACGACGTAGCCTTCCTGTTCGCTGCTGATGCTGGCGTGTTCTCCGCAACATCTGCCGGGAACTCCGGTCCGGGTGTTGCGACACTCGGTTCCCCTTCGTCGGTTCCGTGGGTAACCACAGTCGGAGCCAGCACGCAGGAGCGCACGTTCCAGGGCACAGCAGCTCTGGGCAATGGCGATGAGTACTTCGGTGCTTCCATCACTGCCGGCGCTGGTCCAGCCACGCTGGTTGACTCCGCTGATCTCGGCAACGAGCTCTGCGACCCGGGCGTCGCATTCAGCGAAGATGTAACGGGACAGATCGTTCTGTGCAAGCGTGGCGCGTTCGCCCGTGTCGCAAAGAGCGAGGCCGTGTTCAACGCCGGCGGTGCAGGCATGGTCCTGTATAACGCAAGCGATGCACAGAGCCAGGTCACGGACAACCACCACGTACCTTCGGTGCACATCAACAACACCGATGGTCTCGCTATCAAGGACTACATCGCCGCAGAAGGCGCTGCAGCCACAGCAGAGGTCATTGGAGGCGTCTACACGGAGATTGACGGTTCGGTCATGGCATCGTTCTCCTCACGGGGACCGAACGAGCTGTCAGCCGACCTCATCAAGCCAGACGTCACGGCACCTGGTGTGAACATCCTCGCGGGTGAAACACCGAGTGGTGAACCTAGCCAGGTGAGCGGTGAGCTGTTCCAGGCGATCAGTGGTACCTCGATGTCGAGCCCACACGTCGCGGGAATGTTCGCACTGATCAAGCAGGCACATCCTGACTGGTCGGCCGCAATGGCGAAGTCCGCGTTGATGACAACGGCCCGCCAGGACGTAACCAAGGAAGACGGGAAGACGAAGGCTGACCCATTCGACATGGGCGCTGGCCACATCGTCGCGGTCTCCCAGGGCAACCAGGGATCACCGTTCGATCCGGGGCTCGTGTTCGACGCAGGACTCTTTGAGTATGCAGCGTTCACGTGTGGCGCCGACCTCGGCGTGTTCACGCCAGGATCATGCGTCTTCCTCGAAAGCATCGGGATCCCGATTGATCCGAGCGATTTGAACGTGCCGTCCATCGGTATCGCCAACCTGCCTGGTTCACAGACGATCACGAGGACCGTCACGAACGTCGCTGACAGCACCATCGAGTTCGACGCAAGCGTCAAGAAGCCCAAGGGCTACAACGTTTCGGTCGACCCGAAGGTGATCGAGCTTGCACCTGGTGAGAGCGCAGACATCGAGATCACGATCTCGAACAAGAAGGCCGCTCCTGATCAGTGGGACTTCGGTAGCGTCACCTGGCACGGTGGCGGATATCAGGTCACCGTACCGATCGCTGTCAAGGCAGCACTGTTCAGTGCGCCTGCCAGCGTCGCCGGCAGCGGCACTGACGGTTCCGCGAGCTTCGATGTGATCTTCGGTTACTCCGGTGATTACACGGCAGCCCCACACGGGTTGTCAGCGAACGCACCGACCGATGGAGTCATCAATCATGACGAGGATCAGAGCTATCCGAGTCCTGACGATGGCGATGGCGGGGTCGTATGGATCGACTTCGCCGTCGCAGACGCGGCAATGGTCAGATGGACGCTCAACATCCCTGGCGATGACGACGTCGATCTGTTCCTCGAGGATTCGAGCGGAACGATCATCGCGTCGAGCACCAACGGAGGTACGGACGAACTGATCGAGTTGTTCCTCCCGGCGAACGATACGTACACGATGGCTGTTCATGGATGGTCGATTCCAAGCGAACCGCTGCCATTCACATTGAACTACTGGGACGTACCGCTTGCTTCAGGGGGCAGCCTGAGCGTTGATAGCGCACCGGCTTCCGCCAGCGTCGGTGCGGTTGAGACGATCGACATCAGCTGGACCGGACTCACCGCAGGTGAGAGCTATCTCGGAGCGGTATCGCACAGCGATGCCGACGGGATCTTCGGCTTGACCGCTGTAGAGGTCGATGGCTGATCAGTAACCGATAAACGAGTAGAAGGAGGGGTGCCATCCGGCACCCCTCCTTCTTTTTCATCCGTCTTGAGTTCTCCCCCGGCTCTTTGGACGGGGGAGATG
>JBDLIR010000224.1:0-4281 GCA_039714815.1 Actinomycetota bacterium
GGTTTCCGACGCTGAGGAACAGTCCGAGGCCGAGGAGTGTAACTCCTACCCCTGTGACGACCATCCCGACAACCGCACGGGTATGCAGGCTCCTGCGCGGCGTCCGGGATGCATCTTCTCGAAGCGCCGCGATCGGTGGGATACGAGATGCCTTGCGTGCGGGTAACAGCGAGGACGCCACGGTGAGGAGGACTCCCACCGCCATGCCGACGATGACCGTTCTCGGCAGAAGGACGAGGGCAGCCTCGGGTACACCGAGGCCGACAGCGTTCATCAGTGCCCGGATGCCGATCGCCAGCAGGAACCCGAAAGCGATGCCAACCACCGATCCGATCACACCGACGATGACCGCCTCGACGATGACCATCGAACGGACCTGGCGGCCCGTGGCGCCGATGGCGCGCAGCAGGGCGAGTTCACGTGTCCGCTGTGCGATGATGATCCGGAAGGTGTTCTGGATGATGAATCCGCCTACGAACACCGCGACACCTGCAAAGGCGAGCAGACCGATACTCAGAAAGCTGAGGCCTTCGTTGATGTCGGCAGCTTGTTCGTTCTGCTCCGTCTCGCCGGTGACGGCTTCAACGCCTGCGGGAAGGATCTCAGCTATGGCTGCGGTGAGGTCTCCCGCATCGACACCCGGTTCTGCCTGAACGACGATCCCCGTGATCTCGTCTCCGTATCCGAACACACGCCGCGCTTCCTCGATCTCAAAAGCGATCAGCGTCGCACCGAGCAGGCTGTCAGCCTCTCCGAATGATGCCAGACCGACGAGCTCGTACTCCTCTGGCCCGTTGAAAGCGACGATCGTCATCGTGTCTCCGAGTTCGAGGTCAGCGTTCGTGGCGCTGTTGACGTCGAGCACGGCCTCCCCCGGACCCTCGGGCGGTCTGCCATTCCCGTCCTTGATCCGCATCGGGTTCAGTTCCGGCGTATCACCCCATGAGAATCCGAGCGTTGGCGGGCCTTGCCCGCCGATCGGGTCTCCCTCGCCGTCGAGAGCCTGTACCGATATCGAGCCCACGCCGGCATCGGCTGCTTGCACACCTTCGACGGCGAGTACATCGTCGTACACGGATGCGGGAAACGGCTCCGTCGCGGCGGAGAAGTCGCCACTGGCAGCTCGCACGCTGACGTCTGTGCCCTCGTAGATGTCGTCGAGAAGAGTGTTGAACTGTGCGTCGATGGTGTCGGTGAAGATGAAGGTGCCAGACACGAGACTGACACCGAGCACGATCGCGATCGCGGTGAGTAGTAGCCGGACCTTGTGCGCGAGAACCGTCTTGATAGCTGTCCGTACCACGGTTACGCCCCCAGCTCCTTGAGCCGATCATGGATCGATTCGGGGCTCGGATCGTGCATCTCGTCTACGAAGGCACCGTCTTCGAGGAAGATGACCCGGTCTGCGTAGGAGGCGGTGTTGGGGTCATGGGTGACCATCACGATCGTTTGCCCGAACTCTTTGACCGCTCTGCGCATGAAGCTGAGCAACTCCGCGCTCGCTTTCGAGTCGAGGTTCCCGCTCGGTTCATCAGCGAAGATGATCTCTGGCTTCGAGACGAGCGCCCTGGCCGCCGCAACCCGCTGCTGTTGGCCTCCGGAGAGTTCGGCGGGAAGGTGGTCCAGACGATCGGCTATACCGATCGTCTCGATGATGTTGGTGTACCAGTCCTGGTCGGCCTTCTTTCCGGCGATCGTGAGCGGCAGCAGGATGTTCTCTTCTGCGTTGAGGGTCGGGATGAGGTTGAAGGCCTGGAAGATGAAACCGACGCGCTCGCGCCGCAGAAGCGTCAGGTCCTTGTCCTTGAGTGTTGCGAGATCGACGTCGCCGATGAACGCAGCACCCGATGTGAGCGAGTCGAGGCCTGCAAGACAATGCAGCATGGTCGACTTGCCGGATCCGGACGGACCCATGATCGCGGTGAAGCGCCCCCGGCCGAACTCTGCGGTGGCTCCGTGGAGCGCATGCACGGCCGCATCCCCTTGTCCGTAGATCTTCGCACCGCCATCCATTCTGGCCGCGATGTCTGTGATCGGTCGTGTTGTCATGTCATTCTCCGTTTGATGGCTGCCATCAGCCTATGCGAAGTCGCCGCGGGGCACATCGGCCGTTTGGGTGATTCACGCCTCCGTCTTCCGACCGATATGTCGGCGCCGCGAAGGCGAGAGGTGTCGCTCATGGTAAAGCGAACGAGGGTTCACACTGCTCAGCTGCCGGGTACTACCAAGCCCGATTCGTATGCGACGACCACGGCCTGGACGCGGTCCCTGACGTCGAGTTTCGTGAGTATGTGCGACACATGGGTCTTGACGGTTGCCTCGGACACGAACAGAGCGTCAGCTATCTCGGCGTTCGACGATCCGCGTGCGACGTGCGTTAACACCTCGGCCTCCCGCTCGGTCAGGGATTCGATGGCCGGGTGGGGATCGTGGGGTGTTGGTGCTTGGCTGAAGTGTTCGAGCAAGGTCCTCGTGACCGACGGGGCGAGCAGCGCATCGCCAGCAGCAACGATCCGTATGGCACTCACCAGATCATCGGGCGGGGTGTCTTTGAGCAGGAATCCGCTCGCACCCGCGCGTATCGCGGCATAGATGTGTTCGTCGAGGTCGAAGGTCGTCAGTATGAGAACCCGCGGCCTTCCCCCATCACCTTCGGCACAGATACGCTCTGTGGCTGCGATTCCGTCCAGCACCGGCATCCGGATGTCCATGAGCACGACGTCTGGATCGAGATCGCTCACAGCATCGATCGCTTCGGCACCGTTGCCAGCCTCACCGACAACCTCGATGCCCTCTTCACTTTTCAAGATCAAGGCAAAGCCTGCGCGCACAAGCGCCTGATCGTCTACCACCAGAACCCGCACTGGTTCTGTCATGTGATCTCCAGTGGGATGACGCCACGGACGCGGTACCCGCCACCGGGCCTGGGGCCAGCCTCGAGGGTTCCATCGAGCAATGCCACACGTTCTTTCATGCCGGCGATGCCCTGGCCTGACCCGTGGTGTGAGAGCCCCTCAGCTGCTCCCCTTCCATCGTCATCGATGGCGACGGTCAGGGCGTTGCCGCCGTAGCGCACGATGACGTCGGCCTTCGCTCCTGGACCACCGTGCTTCACCGTGTTCGTGAGCGCTTCCTGGATGATCCGATAAGCGTTGACGTCGATGCCTACCGGCAGGGTCCTGTACTCCCCCTCGATCGTGAGATCAACCTCGAGACCTGCATCGCTCAGTTGCCTGACAAGTGTTGCAAGATCGTCGAGGCCTGGCTGAGGTCCGAGATCCGACTCCGCGCCTGATCTCAAGAGACCGAGGAGCCGACGCATCTCCGTGAGAGCCCTACGGCCGTACTCCTGGACCGTATCGATGGCCTCGCGAGCGTCCTTTGGCGATGTATCGAGCACGCGGTTCGCGGCCGCAGCCTGGATCGTCATCACGATCACTTCGTGGGCGACAACGTCGTGCAGTTCCCTCGCGATGCGGGCCTGTTCCTGCCTCACAGCCTCGGTCGCCTGCATCTCGCGGTCGAACTCTGCACGGATAGCCCGAGCCTCGTACTCGAGAACGCGCTGTTCATGTTTGCGTACCTCCCTCCCAAGAACGAACGGCAACGCGACGAGCACGAACATCGTGAGCACGACCGATGCGGGCAACCCCAACGAGATCACGCCCACGGACGTCCAGGAGACGATCAAACCGATCGTGATCCCTCCCACGATCGCCGACCTTCGTGCCGACAATTCCGCGCCGACCGTGTAGAGCGCAATGGCGACACCGAACAGTGCTGTGCCCGAGGGATAGTCGAACCAGCGGTCGATGGCAAAGGAGCTCGCGACAACGACCAACACAGCAACGGGGTACTTCCGTCGCCAGGCGAGCGTCACGGTCTGTCCAGCGATGAAAGCGACACCTAAGGCATCGAGGGGCCTGTCACCTGACACCTCGCCCAGCCCGGTCAGCGGAAGGAGGGCGGTCGCGAAGAGAGCCGCGGCGAGAGCGGCATCGATGAGGAGACTTCTTCGCAGCAGAGACAACGGCACGACTGCATCGTACCCACGGGTGCGACGCGGCGCCATCAGCCTCACGACGGATTCTGTGCTCCCCCGCGGGGATGAGCAGTGCTATCAGAGCAGTGCTATCAGAGCTACCAGAGCAGTGCTATCTGAGCGATCAGAGCTACCAGAGCTACCAGAGCAGTGCTATCTGAGCGATCAGAGCTACCAGAGCAGTGCTATCTGAGCGATCAGAGCTACCAGAGCAGTGCTATCTGAGCGATCAGAGCTAC
>JBDLIR010000225.1:0-4273 GCA_039714815.1 Actinomycetota bacterium
GTCGAAGCTGGGATGTGGGCGATTGGGGGTATCAACTTGCTCTCCAGGACGCGCTCAGGACGCGTTTCATTGAGAACTGGTGCAAGGTAGTGCAAACTGTTGAGCACTCGAAACCCGTGCTACGACTGGGATCGTGGGAATATCCCCCGGTCAGGGGGTTGTGGCGGAACGGACTTCTAATCCGTAGGTTGCACGTTCAAGTCGTGCCGGGGGTGCCGAGCACATCCTCTGATCCCGGGTCGTTCGCGCACGGTCGAGTGCGTCAAGGGCAGCGTCTCCCACCCTGGGTCAATGCGGATCGAGGTCCAATGCAACGTCGAGTGCAGGGGCCGAATGCGTGATCCAACCTGTGGAGATCACATCGACACCGGTGCGTGCGATATCGGAGATCGTTTCGAGCGTCACGCCGCCGGACGCTTCGGTGATGAGTCGCCCATCGACGAGACGCACGGCTTCTGCCAGGTCTTCGATCGTCATGTTGTCGAGAAGGACGACATCAGCGTCGGTGTCGAGAACCTGCTCGAGTTGAGCGATCGTGTCGACCTCGACCTCGACCGTGATTTCGGGCCCCACCGCAGTGCGCGCCGCCTCCACGGTGTGAGCGATCGACGCGGCTGTCGCGAGGTGGTTGTCCTTGATCAGCACGGCGTCGAAGAGACCGAATCGGTGGTTCCGGCCTCCACCCATAGAAACGGCGTATCGCTCGAGAGTCCTCATGCCAGGAGTGGTCTTTCTCGTGTCGCTGACCACGGCCTCCGTGCCTTCGACCGCACGCACGTAGGTGTTCGTCGCTGTCGCGATGCCGCTCAGCCAGCCGAGGAAGTTCAATGCCACTCGTTCCGCGGTGAGGATGGACGCTGTCATGCCCGAGACGGTGAGGAGGCTTGTGCCTGCTTCGACATAGTCCCCGTCATTGCAGTGCAACTCGACCTCGACGTCCCTGTCGACGTAGGTGAAGCACGCCCCGGCGATGCCCAGGCCTGCGATGCAGCCCGATTGGCGTGCTACGACCCGTCCCACAGATCTGGTGCGCGGATCCGTCACAGACGATGTCGTG
The DNA here is from genome assembly GCA_039714815.1 of Actinomycetota bacterium. Taxonomy (GTDB): domain Bacteria; phylum Actinomycetota; class Acidimicrobiia; order Spongiisociales; family UBA5794; genus JAMBLL01. The sequence continues at coordinate 1,058 of JBDLIR010000225.1, forward strand.
ATGTCGCCCTCGGTTCCCAGGTCTTCGGCATACGCCAAAACGATGAGATCCGTTGCTGTGTCTGGCAGGTCGACCTTCATGCACGGACCAACTGGTCGGCCATCTCTGCCATGCGTGCCGATGTCGGGACAACAGAGGCGCTGGAGGCTCGTTCCGAATCTGGTTCTGGATGGTCCGCACGGAAGTGTGCGCCGCGTGATTCCCTGCGTGCGAGCGCCGCAGAAGCGATGAGCCCCACAACCGTTCCAGCGTCGGTTCGGTTCGCTCCGCACGCATCCAAGCCACGGAGGGCTTTCCGGAGGCCGTCCTCGTTGCGTGATATGCCGACATGGTTCCACGAGATTCGCTGGACCTCACGCACCAGATCGGGGGTGGCCGTCGTCTGGCGCGATACCGCGTCGGCAGGTACGAGGAGTGTCTGGTCGCTGCCATGGGTGCGAGCATCGGTGACGTCGATCGACGCGCGCCTTCCCATGACTACAGCCTCGAGTAAGGAGTTACTTGCGAGCCGGTTCGCTCCATGGAGTCCCGTTGCCGCCACCTCGCCGACAGCCCAAAGGCCCGGGATCGATGTCCGTCCCGCGGAATCCGTCTTGATCCCGCCCATGTGATAGTGCGCAGCGGGCCTGACTTCGAGGAGTTGCGTTCTGGCATCGACGCCGATCTCGCGTGCGGCAGCGAACACTGTCGGGAATCTCGACGGCATTGCGTCGCCGATCGCTGAGGGGGTGTCGAGGTACACCCTGTGACCACTTGCCTCGTGACTCCATACAGTTCTGGCGACGATGTCGCGGGGAGCCAATTCGGCATCGCGGTGCACGCCGACCATGAACCGTGCGCCGGTCTCGTCCACAAGGTGAGCCCCTTCTCCGCGCAACGCCTCGGTGACGAGCGGTGCAGGGTGATCGACAGCAGCGAGGGCCGTGGGGTGGAACTGCACGAACTCAAGGTCCGCGAGAACCGCTCCCTGTCTGGCCGCAGCCGCCAAGCCCGTACCCTGCACATCTCCAGGGTTGGTGCTTCGTTCGAACACCCCGCCGATCCCACCCGTCGCGAGGACAACAGCCGGGGCAAGGTACACCGTCATCTCACCGTCGAGAGAGCTGGCGAGTACGCCGACGATGCGATCCGCGCTGCGAACCAGGTCGACGAGTGTCGTGCCGGCCAGGAACTCGATGTCGCTTCTCCGTGAAGCGGCGTCTCGTAGTGCACGCATGATCTCGGCCCCCGTGGCGTCGCCACCGGCATGCACGATCCGGCGTCTCGAATGACCAGCCTCCCTGCCGAGTGAAAACGATCCGTCGGGAGCTAGGTCGAAGACCGCGCCGAGGTCGGCGAGCCAGTCGATTCGTGAGGGTGCGCCGTGGGCGACCAATTCAGCGATCGATCCATCGACGATATCTCCTCCAACAGCGACGGTGTCCGATGCATGGAGGTCCGGGCGGTCAGACATTCCGATGGCAGCCGCCATCCCACCCTGGGCAAGGTCAGAGGAGCCTCGACCGATCTCACCGGAAGTCATGACGACAGAGGCCTCGAGTCCGAGCGCAACACTGAGACCGGCGATACCGGAACCCACGATGATCGGCTGGTCGCATCTGACGACGCGGAAATCGTGTGCTGTCGCCATCAGACTGCGAGCATCCGTTCTACGGCGCTACGCGCTCGGCCTGCGACGTCGTCGTCCACGACGACCTCGTGTTGCATATATCTCAATGCGTCCCGGATTCCTTCGAGTGTGATGCGTTTCATGTGAGGGCACAGATTGCAGGGTCTGACGAACTCTGTTGCCGGAGATTCGGCTGCGACGTTGTCAGACATCGAGCATTCGGTAACGAGAACCACCTTCTCTGGAGCTTGGGTTCTCACCCAGTCGATCATCCCCGCGGTAGAACCGACGAAATCCGACTCATCGAGCACATCGGGCGGGCATTCAGGATGGGCGATGATCTGGATCCCCTCATGAAGGTCTCGATACTCGCGCAACTCGTCCCCGGTGAATCGCTCATGGACCTCACAGGCACCATCCCAGAGGATGATCTCCTTGTCCGTTTGACCCGCGACCCAGCGACCGAGGTACTGGTCGGGGATGAAGATCACCTTGTCGGTGTCGAGTGAGTCGACGATCTCGACCGCATTGCCCGACGTGCAGGTGATATCGGAGGCCGCCTTGACCTCAGCTGATGTGTTCACGTAGGTCACGACGCTGGCACCGGGATGCTGCGTGCGCAGTCGAGCGATGTCCGCGGGTGTTATCGATTCGGCGAGCGAGCAACCGGCCTCGAGGTCGGGGATCAGAACGGTCTTGTCAGGACTGATGATCTTGGCGGTTTCCGCCATGAAATGGACACCAGCCATCACGATGACGTCGGCGGGCGTGTCGGCCGCCATCCGGGCAAGGGCCAGGGAGTCGCCCCGGAGGTCGGAGACGCCGTGATAGATGTCAGGCGTCATGTAGTTGTGGGCGAGAACGACAGCATTGCGCTCGATCTTGAGTCGCTCTATCTCATCGATGAGGGGGGCTATGACGGCCATCTCCACATCAGGGACGATGTCAGCAAGTTCGAGGTCTACGGTGACGGTGGTTGTCACGGGGCACTTCCAATCTTTTGCTCGGATAGAGCATTACTCGAATGGTAGCGACTTTTGCGACATGTCGACCGCGGATGCTGCGGTACGGTGAGGTGATCTACGGGCGGGGGAGCGGGAACCCAGGGCGCGGCCGCTCTGAGACGACATCGGATCGAAATCGGTACATCGCAGCCGGCCGCCCGCCGGTGAGCGTGGAGAAGCCGCCAGAGGGTTCGACGAGCCTGCCGCGGTCGATGGTCCGCCGGAAGTTCTGCTTGTGCAGTTGAACGCCGATGATCGCCTCCACCGCAGTCTGGAGGTCGGTCAGCGTGAACTCTTCTGGCATCACCTCGAAGATGACAGGCCGGTAGGTGAGCTTGCCCCGGAGACGGCCGAGCGCGGTCGCCACGATGCGGCGGTGATCCTTTCCCAACTCGACGCCGTGACCGGTTGATGCGGTGTCGGCCTCGCCGACGAGGCCAGCCTCGAACAGAAGTTCATACCTGTCGAGCACACGCATCGGGTCCCAGGGGGTACCGACGGCGAAAGCGATCTTGACCCTTGCTGTTCGCTCGGAGTTGCCGTCGGCCCATCTGGCGAGATCCGAGCGAATCTCGACGCCAACATCCGGCGGATCGACTGCTC
>JBDLIR010000226.1:0-4236 GCA_039714815.1 Actinomycetota bacterium
GTGGGCGTGCTTTCGACAACGCTGACTGCCCAGATGTCGACCGTCCATTGAGCCAGGCGCTCTTCGCCTTGAGCGATGATCGGCTCCTCACCGATCTTGTCGGTGTACGCGCCGACGACATCATCGAATGAGGAGGGGGACTCGAAGTTGACGTTGCGGATGCTGCCCAACTCCGCATACATGCCCGCGGTGAACGAGTCAGGGATCAGTTCTGAGGGGAAACCATCCGGGAGGCTTCTGACATCAAAACTCGGGTCCATGTCGGTAACGGTCCCGACCTCTCCGGTCATCGATTCGTCGCTCGGCGTCGGAGAGCCGTCGGCATCCCCTGGGGAGAATCCCGAGCTGGCGACCAGCAGGACGACCGCCAGGACTGTGTTTCGCTGCCACGTTGTCACGATCGTTCATGCAAACGGTGCAGACCGGTCCACGACACCGCATTTCAGATCCGTTTCGAGCGCATAGCAGCCAGCTGCTTGTTGCTGTTGTCCTGAGATAGGTCGTCATAGCGCTTCGATTCGACGGCGTACAAAGCGATCCTGCCCTCTTCATCGCTGTGGATGCCCCAACCGTATCTCTTGGTCAACGGTGACGATCGGAAGCAGGGTTGACCCTTCGAGAAGAACTCCTCGCGACTGATGCCCCGTCGCTCCCCGTTGGCTGCATACAACACGTCATCAGACGAGTACCCGTATGGGTTGCCAGAGAGCATCTCATACTGGATCTGCGCGCTGGTCCTCGGATCCCTGGCTGGAGGCACTTCGGCTCGATCAACGGGGCAGTCTTCGGCAACCCGAATGAACGTGTCGTAGTAGTTGGTGGTCTTCTTGTCTGCCATTCATGTACCTCCGTATGCGAAGATCGATCGCTTTCCCGCGAAGCACAGGTCACACCTTCGTCGATCTCTCGACTCTACTCAGCAGGGTCCAGCTCAGACCAGATCGGCACCTTCTCGCTAGGCACGCAGGCGATGCCTCCGCCCACTGCTCGATCGGATCTTGCCAACCCTTCGATTCATCAGATGCCGCGTCAGATGCTGGTACACGAACGTTTTGATGCCAGTCAGATTGGTTCCATGAGCGCTGTAGAAGGTGTCTGGTTCGTCGAAGATCCCGAGGTCGCCGTTGACGCCTGTCATCTGGATCTCGGTGTGGGCGCCTTTCCAGTCGATCGGAGGATCGAGCAATGAATCGGTCCCCACGGCACAGCCAAGGAACGGCCCGGTTGGATCTGGCACGCGAGAGCGCAGCCCATCGAGGTAGCTCTTGTCCAGGATGACCCCCTCCAGGCGTATCCACTCATCCCCGATCTGCACTTCCACCCACGAATGCAGGATCTCCTCTGGTGCCAGGCGATACCAGATTCCTCTGACGACACCGCGCTGGAGGCGCTTGTGAATGGTGGCGGCATGGAAACGGCACGGCACACCGGCCGCCCGCAAGAGAGCCATGAGCAGTGTCGACTTGGTATTGCACTGCCCGAAGCCGTCCGAGAGCACCGTACTGGCAGGGACATTGTCGTCAGCGTTGTACCCGAACTCGATCTCGTCCCGAACGTACTCGTAGATCGCCCCGATCCGCTCATGCGTGTCAAGTCGGGACCAGCCACGCGACGCCACGAGGTCTGCGATCGCCCGATCATCGAAGTTGAGCATCGGTGTTGCCGAGAGATATTCGTTCTTCGTGATCTGCTCTGGTCGTCCACCGGCTTGGTTGTGTGTGTTGGTCATACCGCACAGTCAACCTCCGAACGCACCCAGGCGCTTGAACGATGGAGCCATCACCAACCGGAGTCGTCGAGATCGATGATCTCCAGTACCGGGAGCACGCTGGACGGGGGAAGCCCGAAGGTGGATCGGAACACTCGACTGAAGTGGGCTGAATCGGAGAAGCCGGCAGTGTGGGCCGCCATCGTGAGATCACCACCCCGCTGGACAACCCGAGCCGCACGCCGCAGGCGGCTCCACAGCACATAGCGCTGGAATGGCATCCCCACCTCGGAGGAGAAGGATCTGCTCAGCTGCCGAGTCGAAAGGCCGACGAACCGGGATGCATCGGCGAGTCGCGGCACACCGTCTTCGAGGCCATCGACATAGCGCATTGCCCCCACCACCTCGGATCGCATGTCCGAGCGGACCAAGGTCATCGTGCCAGGAGTGAAACTGCCTATTGCTCTCGCACTCCATTCGATGAGCGACGTCGCGTCATCGCGGGGAGGCGGCGAGCCTGGGCCAGTGAGTGTTGAGACGTCACGTCCAAGATGGTCCTGGGCAAAGCGATCGAGCATCACGCCGCGCGTCCCTCTCGGCTCCACCAGCGCGATCACCGTCTCGCCGGAAGATGCAAGGATCGCGTGCGGCACACGCGTCGGCACTATGGCTGCACGCACTACCCAAAGATCCTGCCCCACCGCAAGACGCAGGTCTCCGCCGAAGCTCCAGATTGCCTGTATCGCGTCGTGGCGATGAAGATCTGCCGAGAGCCCGGGACCATGGTACGCAACAATCCCGGAGCCAAGCGCCAGGGTCCCCTGCCACCCCGGGGGAACGGAAACCGATCGAATGCCATCTTCGCTCATCGTGCGCATCATCGCAGATCGGTAGCTCCATCAGACCTGCAGAGAGGTTGTTGCGCCGACAACGATTGTGGGCCCGGCAGGACAGAACGCGAGCGAACTCGCCGAGATCGACTAGCGCACAGCACCGGATCCGCCCTGACCTTCACCTCTTGAAGCAGCGACTGTCCTCCTGTACCTTGGAAACGATCGACGACGGCGGTGTGGAACCATGCGCAACCTCCTGAAGGTCGCACTGACGATCCTGGGAGTGGCTGTGGTCGCACTAGCCCTGGACATGGTGCTCACGACCTGGGTCGTTCGGAGCCGCAACCCTCGAGCGCTGCACCTGGTCAAGCGCGTGCACAGGCTCACCAATCCCATGTTGGTCCGTTTCGCAGGACAGCCCGGGGGCAATCTGGCCACCGTCCACCACGTTGGACGCCGAACCGGCATGGCCTACACCACACCGGTGATGGCCCATCAATCCCACGGTGACGTCATCATCCCGCTCCCCTACGGCACAGATGTCGACTGGCTCCGCAACATCCAATCTGCGGGCCACGCCGACGTGGATCTCGACGGCCAGAGGTTCACGGTCGACCAGCCGGTGGTCGTGGACATCGATGAGGTGGTGGGCGCGCTTCCGACCACGTTGGCGAGCCTCGTTCGCTCGTATCGCACCCGCATCGCACTTCGCCTGCATGTGTCGACATTCTCCGTCCCGGCATCGGCCTGAGGAACACTGGGCACGCGCTACTCACCGGACACGGCGTCGATCCCCTGAGCGAGCAGAACGCCGGATGTGAGAACTCGTCGACATCCCGTACGTGCGGGCGTACTCTGGGAAGGGGAGAGGTCTGTTCGCGGGCCTCTCCGAGGAGGCTCTCATGGCGGTCGAGAGGAACCGTCCGAAGGCGCAGGATCGGACACGTCAGGTGTCGAAGCGGCGAACAGACCGGCTGGTCCGCAGATTCGACCGGTACTTGGGACAGTCGATTGGTGTCCTGGTCGACCGTTTCGGGGAGAAGACAGCTGCGGTGATGCGGGGAGAGATACTCGATGAGTACCGGCGTCTGATCCCCGAGCTTCCGTACATCGGGGGATGGCGGAACAGCCACTCCGGCAGTCTCTCGCTTGCGCTGCGGACGTTGGCGTTGTACCGGGTGGTGGTCCGGCACGGGGGCAGCCTTGAGGACACCGGTGAATTGCTTCACCGGTCGGCGCAGACGCAACTGGAGCGGGTTCCCCGAGTGGTTCGCCACGGGGTGGGCAGATACAAGTTCACCAAGCTGAGCAGGTGGCGGTTGGAGAGGGCCGCGCGAAAGTCGCAGGCCCGCCGCTATCCGGGAGACTGGGTGTTCGAGCGCATCGATGGCGACGGGGAGACCTTCGATTTCGGGATGGACACGACCGAGTGCGGCATCGTCAAGTTCCTCCACACCCAGGAGGCTGACGAGCTCGGTCCGTATCTCTGCGACCTCGACTATGTGATGTACGAGGCGATGGGATGCGGACTTCGACGGACCAAGACCCTGGCCTGGGGTTGCGACCGATGCGACTTCCGGTACTCGAAACAGGGGGTGACATCCGCTCCATGGCCGCCCGAGTTCGTCGAGCGGACCTGCGGTCAACCACAGCCCTGAGCATCGAGCGAAGCATCCGGTAGCTGAACGAGAAGGT
>JBDLIR010000227.1:0-4230 GCA_039714815.1 Actinomycetota bacterium
GGTTCAGATGCGTGATCGGGTAGGCCTTGGCGGTCTCCGTACCCTCGACCCCCAGGATCAGCATGTCTTGTGGCCAGTCGACCTGGTCACGGGTCGTGTACTGCGGGTCGTAGATCGGTTCTATCTGGTCCCGGCCGAGGAGCTGGCGGAAGCTCTCGGGGAGCGGCTCCCCGGCTGCGACCGGGTCGTACACCGCGTCGATGTCGACGGCCAACGAAGCGCCTGTCGCCCCCGCGCCGGTCGCGGAGCGCTCCGTATCGGATGTTCGGGCGAGGAGCACACCAGCCGCGACCAGGCCGACAGCCACGGCCAGCAGAGCCGCCACGATGCCAACGCGAGTGTTCCGTTCCCCCATACCTCAACAACGATTGCACGGTGAAGCCGGCTTGCCAAGTGTCGTGACGGCGACGATGCGCGGTGCCACGTCCGGATGTGTCCGGCAAGCCGGAGTTCATCTGTTCTCTGAGATTTCCTGGGTGACCGCACGGATACTGGTGATGCGGTGTCCGTCGACGGCGAGGACGTCGAGAACGAGCCCATCGAGCGCGACGGAATCGCCGACCAAAGGAACACGGTCGAGAAACCCGATCATCAGCCCTGCGACCGTGTTCCAGTCGCCCGGTGGCAGCTGGACGTCGAGAGCGCGCTCGACGTCCGCGACATGCGCAGAGCCCGGGATCGTCCAGACGTGGCCGCTGATGTTGCGGAACCCCTCAACCGGCACTTCGTCTTCATCGGAGATCCGGCCGACCAGGCGCGTCACGACATCCTCGATGGTCGCGATTCCAGCGGTCCCGCCGAACTCGTCGACGACGACGACGAAGTGGACGCGCGCTCGTTGCATCTCGCCAAGCATCTCCACGACCGCTTTGGATTCAGGCACGATGAGGGGTGGACTTGCCAGATCGATCGCCGATCTGTCTGGCTGTTCCATCACAGCCGCCGCGAGGTCCCTTATGGCAACGACACCGACGATCTCGTCGAGATCCCCGGCGTATATCGGGATACGTCTGTGACCACTCGATATCGCTGTATCGAGTGTCTCCCTCACCGTCGCCGTCGCTGGTACGGCGACGATGTCGGGGCGTGGAACGTAGATCTCGTCGACGTAGCGGTCTCCGAGGTCGAACACGCGGTCGATCAGCCTGCGATCGGTCTCCTCGATCGTTCCCGTGTCGGCCGCTGCTGAGGCGAGTTGAAGCAACTCGCGCTCCGTCGGGGCGCCAGACGACGCAACAGCGGTCCCTGGAGCCTGGATATTGGCGATCCACATCAGGACGGCGACGACCGGCTTGAACACGAAGGTGAGCATGGCGAGCAAGGGAGCCGTGGCGTAGCCGACCCGGACCGCATGCGTGACCGCATAGGTCTTGGGGAGCGCCTCGGTGTATATGAACAGGATGATCGTGAGGATGATCGATGCGACGGTCACGCCGAGGGATCCGAAAAGGCGTTCAGCCAGGAGGCCGGCGATCGCCGCTGCCGAGATCTGGACGCCCAGCACCACCAGCAGCACGGTGTTGAGCGCACGCGGAAGATCCTCGAGAACCCGCAGGAGGGTTCTGGCTCGCTTACCACCGCTTTCCGCGTCGACCTCGACTCGCACACGGGGCACACGGAGAAGCGCTGCCTCGGTTGCCCCCAGGACGGCCGCCGCGACGACCAGCCCCACGAGTGCGATGACAAGCCCCACTTCAGCGTTCTCCACCGTTGTATTGTCTCATGTCCGCTTCCATATGGCGGTGGTTTACCCACCGACGGACCTCCTGGATTCGCACATCACCAGGGCGTGTAGTGTTGTGCCCTCGCACAGTCGGTAGGCGCAGGTGCCCGATGTGGGCAATCGGCTGGTGTCTGGGATGTGAGGAGAGATGGAAGCGGAAGACCTCGAACCAACCCGTGCCGGGGGCCTGTATCACCCTCGACTCGACCACGATTCGTGCGGAATCGGGTTCGTTGCTGATATCAAGGGACGCAAGAGCCGCCAGATCATCGAGCAGGGGCTCACGGTGCTGGCGAATCTCACTCATCGTGGAGCCGTAGGGGCTGACCCCCTCGCTGGTGACGGTGCAGGAATGCTGCTTCAGATCCCCGACCGGTTCCTACGTGAAGAGATGGCCGCCGCGGACATCGTTCTCCCCGAGCCAGGGCACTACGGTGTCGGCCTCATCTTCCTGCCTCAGGACCCCGCAGACAGGATCGTCTGCGAACACGCAATCGAAGAGACCGTGATGAGGGAGGGCCTCACCGTCCTCGGATGGCGAGACGTCCCGGTCGACTCGACATGTCTGGGCGAGAGTGTCAGGCCCATCGAACCGGTGATCCGCCAGATCTTGATCGAGCGGCCGGACTCCATCGAGGATTCGAACGAATTCGAGCGCAAGCTGTTCGTGGTCCGCAAACAGTCCCACATCCAGCTTTCCAAGCGCGATCCGGAACTCATGCAGCGCGGGCGCTTCTACATCACATCGATGTCATCGCGTACGATCACGTACAAGGGCATGATGCTCGCCGCGAACCTGGCCGTGTACTACAAGGATCTTGCAGACGAGCGGGTCGAGTCCGCTCTTGCGCTGATCCACCAGCGGTTCTCGACGAATACCTCTCCATCGTGGCGCCTGGCCCAACCGTTCCGGTACCTCTGCCACAACGGCGAGATCAACACGGTCCAGGGCAACATCAACTGGATGATGGCGAGGCGGCAGAACATGTCCTCCGAGATCCTCGGAGACGACCTCGAGAAACTGTGGCCGCTGATCGGCGACGGTGCGTCGGACTCGGCCACCTTCGACAACTCGCTCGAGTTGCTCCTTGCAGGCGGATACTCGCTTGGTCATGCCATGATGCTGATGATCCCTGAGGCATGGGCGGACAATCCGCTGATGGACAGTGGCCGCAAGGCGTTCTACGAGTATCACGCTGCGGTCATGGAACCGTGGGATGGCCCGTCGGCCGTTGCGTTCACCGATGGCAGACAGATCGGTGCAACACTCGACCGCAACGGGCTTCGCCCGGCGAGGTACTTCGTCACCGACGACGACCTCGTCGTCCTGGCATCGGAGACGGGGGTGCTCGATATCCCCGAGCACAAGATCGTCAAGAAGTGGCGTCTCCAACCTGGCAAGATGCTGCTGATCGACCTAGAGCAGGGCCGGATCGTCGATGACCCGGAACTCAAAGACTCGTTGTCCGGTGCCAAGCCGTATCAGAAGTGGCTCGACGAGACCCAGATCCACCTCGCAGACCTTCCCCAGGAGGTCGCATCGATGGGTCCGGACGCCCGGACCCTCGCCATGACTCAGCGGGCGTTCGGCTACACGAGGGAGGACATCGATTTCTTCTTGAAGCCCATGGCTTCAACGGGCAAAGACCCGGTCGGTTCTATGGGTAGAGACACTCCCCCCGCAGTGCTTTCGGACCGCCCGAAGATGCTCTACGACTACTTCAAGGAGCGCTTCGCCCAGGTCACGAATCCGCCGATCGACCCGATCAGGGAGAGGACCGTGATGTCGCTCGTGTCCTTGATCGGACCGCGGCCGAACCTGCTCGACCTCGACACCGGTGGGAAACACAAACGCCTCGAGGTGTCGCACCCGATCCTCTCCAACGTCGACCTCGAGCGGATCCGCCGGATCGAGAACCACGTCGATGATGCGTTCAGAACCCGCAAGCTCGGCATCTGCTATCCGGCTTCCGATGGCGCCGACGGTATGGAACGCGCCCTCGATCGCCTCTGTGATCGAGCGATCGAGACCGTTCGAGAGGGCCGCAACATCATCATCCTGTCCGACCGATGCCTCGAAGCGGACAAGATCGCGATCCCCGCGCTGCTCGCCACTGCGTCGGTGCATCACCACCTCATCAGGGCCGGGTTGCGTACAGAAGTCGGACTCGTCGTCGAAACAGGTGAGGCACGACAGGTCCACGACTTCTGCCTGCTCGGCGGGTACGGCGCCGAGGCGATCAATCCCTACCTCGCCATCGACAGCATCCATGCGCTCGTCGGTGAGTTGCCTGGCGAGCTTTCGATCGCACAAGCCGAAGAGCGCTACATCGCATCGGTCACGACCGGGATGCTCAAAGTGATGTCCAAGATGGGGATCTCGACGTTCCAGTCGTACTGCGGTGCCCAGATCTTCGATGCGATCGGCCTCAACGACGGCTTCATCGACCGCTACTTCACAGGGACCCCATCGGCCATCGGTGGCATTGGACTGACCGAGATCGCAA
>JBDLIR010000228.1:0-4229 GCA_039714815.1 Actinomycetota bacterium
TCTCGTCATCGGCGAAACAGAATGCCCAGAACTCCCCGGGTTCCTTGGACCGCACAACGCCGTGGCCCGTCTTTTCCCAGTGCTTGCGTGCATGTTTGTTCTTCGACGAATCACAGCAGCCCGTGATGCCGCAGGTCACGCAGTAGCGCAGGTGCACCCAGGTATCGCCCATGGCGATACATTCCTCGCACCCGCCCGGTGGCATCGGTACGAGCGGAACGTTTTCGAGATGCGGACACGGTGCAGACACGGAGACCTCCTCGGGTTGTCCCAAACCTAGTCGACCGGAGTCTCCGAGGACGCCGGAAGCACGACGGTGAACCGTGTTCCCTCGTCGTCAGAATCGAGCTTCAACGTTCCACCATGCTGGGTGACCACGATCCTGTAGGCCGTGTCCAGGCCCAACCCTGTCCCGTGGCCAGGTGCCTTCGTGGTGAAGAACGCCTCGAAAATGCGGTCCTGTACTTCGGGTGGGATTGCAGGACCGTTGTTCGCAATCGATACCACGATGCACCCGTCCACGAAGGACGCTTCGATCGTGATACGGCCGCTCGAGAGGTCGGCCTCATGGATCGCGTCGGCCGCGTTGTCTATGAGGTTCGTCCACACCTGGTTCAACTGGCTTCCGTACGCCGTGATGCGGGGAAGCCCTGGTTCGTATCGGCGCTCTATGTCGATGTCGCTGGTCTTGCTCTTGAGGATGAGCAGGGTGTCTTCGATGCCCTTGGTGATATCGACGTCCTGTACCGGAGCCTGGTCGAGGAATGAGTACGACTTCAAGGCGCCAACGAGGTCGGCGAGGCGCTGTGCACCCTCGGTGATCTCTCCGAGCAACGACTCGATCTCTGCCCTGTTTGCGATCGCGCGGACAGACTCCTGCGTAAAAGCCCAGTCATGACCGTCGAGGTCGTCCACGGTGAACCCTGCCGCGACGAGGGCCGGGGCGAGCTGCCACGCATCTGCGATCCCTGCCGAGGTCAGGGAGGTCTCGAGTTCGTCTTCGGCATCGGCGGTCTCGATGCTCGACATGATCCGTTCACGGGCCGAGGGTTCCGGCAACACCGCATCTGTCGGAACCGACTGCATCAGGGATCCGTACGCAGCGACGCGCTGGCTCAACTGGTCCGACCCGCGAACTATGGCGGCCGCAGGGTTGTTCATCTCATGCGCAAGCCCGGCGGTGAGCACACCGAGCTGGGCCATGCGTTCGGCCTGACGCAGCCTCGACTCCTGTTCCCTTCCTCGTGTGATGAACCCATCGAAGATCGCTCGCATCGCCGTCGGACTCGCTGTCAGGAGCCCGTTGAACGTGTCTCGAGGAATCGAAACGAGTGCGGCGTCGGTGAGCGCGCGGCATGTGGCGTTGCGGGGGGCACGAGCGAGCAGTGCCATCTCGCCGATGAGTGCGCCCGGCCCGAGGACCGCAAGTCGAACGTCCCTGCCGGCCGATTCCTTGAGGACCTCGATCTCGCCCGTCGTGATGACATAGGCGCTGTCGCCTTCGTCGCCTTCACAGAACAGGTTCTCACCGGCAGGCACCTCGTGGTGCGACAGCGAGACCTCGAGTTGTGCGAGATCGCCTGGATCGAGGTTCGCAAAGAGATCGACCGATGCGAGGTCGAAGTCGGTCACACGGTATCCAGGTATCGGTGGATCATCGAGACCGACACGGATCCTTCGCCAACGGCGGATGCGACCCTTCTCACAGCACCCTGCCTGACGTCTCCCGCTGCGAAGATGCCCGGCACCGAAGTCTCAAGCGGATAAGGATCACGCTCGAGCGGCCATGCATCGGTGAGCGCCTTCACATCTCCACCGGTGTATACGAACCCGTGGTCGTTCATCTCAACGGTGCCTGTCAGGAAACTCGAATGGGGTATGGCGCCTACGAAGATGAACAGAGCGTTCGCGTCTCTGGTTTCGACGTCACCAGAATCGCGATCTCTGAGGACGATCGAAGAGACCATCTCGTCTCCCTCGACGCTGACCACCTCGGTGCCGGTAAGCACCTCGATGTTGTCGATCCCGCCGATCTGTTCGACGAGATACGCCGACATCTTCTCAGCGAGGGACGAGGATCGGACGATCATGGTGACCTTGCTCGAGGTCTTTGAGAACATGACAGCCGCCTGGCCGGCGGAGTTCGCCCCACCGATCACGTACACAGGCTTGTCCACGAACGTGGCTGCCTCCGTTGCTGCGGCGCCGTAGTACACGCCGGCACCCTCGAAGCGTTCATATCCGGGAACGCTGAGACGCCGGACCGTCATGCCGCTCGTGATCAGGAGCGCCAACGACCGCATCTCGGTTCCATCGACCAGCGTCACGATCTTCGTGTGACCTTCGATACGCACGGAGTCCACCTCAGCAGGGGTGATCAACTCGGCTCCGAGCCGGGTTGCCTGGGCGATCGCTCGACGGGCGAGATCAGCACCGCTCACACCCTTCGGGAACCCGAGGTAGTTCTCGATGCGCGAACTCGTGCCCGCCTGGCCCCCCGGGGCCTCGCGTTCGATCATCGCTGTGACCAGGCCCTCGGACGCACCGTAGACGGCCCCGGCGAGGCCTGCAGGTCCGCCCCCGACGATGATCAAGTCATAGAACGGGGCGGCCGCTGCAGTGTGGAAGCCGACGGCCTGGGCCAGGTCATGGCGATCGGGAGCGATGAGTGTCGTGCCGTCCGTGATCAGGACGATCGGGAGATCGGCTGAGCCGGTTGCCGTGACGATCGTTGCGGCTTCACGGTCGCGTTCGATGTCCTCGAACCGATAGGGCACCGCGTTGCGGGCGAGAAAGGACTTGACGGCGAAGGTCTGCGGAGACCACGTCGTTCCCAGGACGCGAACGCCGTCGAACGGCAAGGCTCTGTTCGCCTGCCAGTCTTCGAGTACGTCGTCGAGCACGGGATAGAGCTTCTCGGACGGCGGATCCCACGGCTTGAGGAGGTAGTGGTCGACCCCGACCTCGTTGATCGCTTCGATGGCGGCGTTGGTATCTGCATATGCCGTGAGGAGGACGCGCTTGGCTTCCGGATAGATCGTCATCGCCGTGGCAAGGAACTCTGTCCCTGTCATCTGGGGCATGCGCTGATCGACGACGAATGCGGCAACATCGCTGCCCCTCGACTTGAGTTCCCTCAACGATGCGAGCCCGTCCGACCCGGATGACGAGGCGACCACCTGGTACCGATCGCCGTATTCCGTTCGCAGATCCCGCCGTACGGCCGCAAGCACCGACGGTTCATCATCAAGAGCCAGAAGCACTGGCTTGCCCATGGTCCCTCCTTCGAGAGCGTCTCCGCTCCCCACCCTAGAGGTATTCCCCGATGGTCGATCGGAGTTCGCTAGCGTATCCACGATGACCGTACCTCATTCAGCAACCCCAACGCTGACCATCCTCGGAGCCAGAGGATCGATTCCGGTGTCAGGATCAGCCTTCAGCCGGTATGGGGGGAACACGACGAGCATGGCCTTGTCTATCGAGCGCGAGGTATTCGCGTTCATCGACGCGGGGACGGCGCTCCTCGCCTACAGTGACCACGGCCTCGAACTGCGACCCGAGATCTCCGTGTTCCTGACGCACTATCACTGGGATCACATCCAGGGATTCTCAATGCTCGGTGAGATGTGGGAGGGCAATTGCACCCTCGAAATCTACGGCGACGGCCCTGCTGAAGACACGCTCACCAGGGCCATCAACCCCCCGTGGTTCCCGGTTGCGCTCTCGGGGCAGAGCAACCTTTCGTTCAAAGGTGTTGCAGAGCCGGTCGAGATCGAGTCGGTGACGCTCGGTTCATTCGGTATCAACCACCCTCAGGGCGCTGTCGGATATCGGATCGACGGCCCAACGTCGGGGGTGGCTGTCATCACGGATCACGAGACGGTACCGGAGTCAACACCCCGAATCCTCGCGGCAGCGCGAGGCGTCGACACCGTCATCTACGATGCTCAGTACCTGCCTGGTGAGATGATCGCGCACAGGGGGTGGGGGCATTCAACATGGGAGGACGCCGTCCGATTCGCCTCCGATGTCGGTGCCAGCCGGCTCATCCTCACCAGTCACGACCCGCGCCGAACCGATGACGAGATCGACGCCATCGTCGCATCCGCACGCGAGCGCTTCCCGAACACCGAAGGCGCAGCCCCCGGGCTCACAGTGGAGCTGTGACCGAAGAACGAAGACCGAAGTCGGAAGTCGGAGGGGAAGCCATGATGATCCACTCAGGTTGC
>JBDLIR010000229.1:0-4219 GCA_039714815.1 Actinomycetota bacterium
CTTCCGACTTCTGGCGATCTACGATTTACGATCTACGATCTACGATCTGCGATCTGCGATGTCTTCATACAGGTCGAGGTGGTGGCGCGCGGGGGTCTTCCATGACCAGTCGGTCGTCATGCCCCGCAACTGGATCGCACTTCGCAGCTGCGGGTCGCTCCATCCGCGTACCGCCCGGTGGAGAGCGTCAACGAAACCTGCGGCGTCGACAGATCGTGAAACGAACCCGTTTCCGATGTCCGGTTTCTCATCGGCGTCGATGACCGTGTCGACGAGTCCACCCACGGCGGTGGCGACTGGGATCGTGCCGTACTCCATGGCCTGCATCTGTGCAAGGCCACACGGCTCGAACCTCGATGGCATCGCAAGAAGGTCTGCGCCGGCGAATATCTCATGCCCGAACGCCACGTCGTAGCCGTCGTGGAACGCCACCGTCTCTGGAAGCTCACCCGCGAGGTGTCTTGCGTAGTCTGCAAGCCAGCGTTCACCTGAACCGAGGATGACAAGCCGAAACGGCATCAGGTCGGCGTATCTGACGGTATCGAGCAGAACATCGATCCCCTTCTGCTCGACGAGTCTCGAGACGACTCCGACGATGGGCACGCCCGTGTCCGTCCAACCGACTGCGTTGAGGAGCTTCTGGCGACACGCCACCTTGCCCGCTGTGGCATCGGCAGTGAAATTGGCCGCGATATCCGTATCGGTGGAGGGGTTCCACACTGCGGTGTCGATGCCGTTGCGGATGCCGACGAGGCGGTCCCCCAGGGCGGTGAGTTCTTCATGGAGGCCTGATCCACCTTCAGGGCGCCGGATCTCGTCTGCGTAGTTCGGGCTCACCGCAACAACGCGGTCGGCAAGGGCGACCGCGCCGGCGACCGGGTTCGTACCGCCGTGATGCTCGAACGCTTCTCCCCGGTGCGGGATTCGGTCGAGCCATCCTCCCGAAGTCCACCCCTGGTACCCGAGCGTGTGGATCGTATACACCGTCGGCATCTGCTCGGATAGGAACCCGAGGGTCAGCGCTGTGTGCCAGTCGTTGCAATGAACGACATCCGGACTCCGCAGATCGGCGAGCGCCGCTACTGCGGCAGAGAACGAAAAGAACCGATCGGCGTTATCGGGCCAACCGGTGCCGTCACCATCCACGTACGGGTTGGGACGCTTGATGCCGGGAACACTCACGAGAGTGACTGAACCGGTGTTCCCGGCAACACCGCTGCGTGCGAGTGCGGGACCGGCCCATCCCGGAACGTCGAGGGCGACCGTTGTCTCACCGGTGAGCGGGGTGTCGAAGTAGTCGGGGATGACCACCTCGATGTCGACACCGTCTGATTCGAGTTGGTGAGCGAGACCTGACGCAGCTTCCGCAAGGCCACCGACGCGTACGAGCGGTGCGAACTCTGCCGATGCGAACAGCACCTTCACGGGGTTGCTCCGTTGCGCTTCTTCAATACCATCACCGACCATCCTGCCACATCGCCTGACTCCGGGGCCTTGACGGGCAGTTCCGGTGTGAGCCCCAGAGCTGAGTACAGCACAATCTGCCATTCAAGTCCGCGGAGGTCGTCCGGCATCGTGAAGTGAACGGACTTCGAATGCGCATTGAACAGCACGAGGAAGCTGTCGTCGATGACGCGCTCACCGCGTTCGTCACGCATCTCGATCGCCTTGCCGTTGAGGTACACCCCGAGTGACTTCGCATGCCCTCGGCGCCAGGACTCCTCGGACATCTGCGTCCCATCGGTGTTGTACCAGACGATGTCGTGGCGCTCAGATCCTCTGACGCTGCGACCTTCGAACCATCGCCTGCGCCGAAACACGGGGTGGTCGTGTCGCAGAGCGATCAGTTTCCGCGTATAGGCCAGAAGATCCTCGTCGACGTGTTCCCAGTCATACCACGATGTCTCGTTGTCCTGGCAGTAGGCGTTGTTGTTGCCTCCCTGGGTGCGGCCGAATTCGTCGCCCCCTGAGATCATCGGAACACCTTGTGACAGCATCAATGTCGTCAACATCGCACGGGTCCGCCGTTTGCGCAGCGTTTGTACCCTGGGGTCTGCGGTCTCGCCCTCGACGCCTGAGTTCCAAGATCGATTGTGGCTTTCACCATCACGGTTGCCTTCGTGGTTCGCGTCGTTGTGCTTGACCTCGTACGAAACGAGGTCTCGAAGCGTGAACCCATCGTGGGCGGTCACGAAGTTGATCGATGCGTGCGGCAGCCTGCCCGCAAATCCGTACAGATCTGAGCTTCCCGTGAACCGATTTGCGAACTCAGCAAGCGCCCAGTCGTTGCCACGCCAGTAATCCCTGACACCGTCTCGGAATTCGGCGTTCCACTCGCTCCACAACGGAGGGAAGTTCCCTACCTGATACCCACCGTGGCCAACGTCCCACGGTTCTGCGATCAACTTGACCTTGCTGATGACAGGGTCCTGGTGGATCAAGTCGAAGAACGCCGAAAGCTTGTCGACATCGTGAAGGTCCCGCGCCAGTGCCGCGGCGAGGTCGAATCGAAACCCGTCCACATGCATCTCGGTGACCCAGTACCGGAGGCTGTCCATGATGAGTTTCAGTACCTGGGCATGGCGAACGTTCAGCGAGTTCCCGGTACCCGTGTAGTCGATGTACCTGCTCGCGTCGGCGGGGTCGAGGCGATAGTACGAAGCATTGTCGATGCCGCGCATCGAGAACGTCGGCCCGCCCGGCCCCCCCTCGCATGTGTGGTTGTAGACGACATCGAGGATCACCTCGATGCCAGCCGCGTGAAGTG
This sequence comes from Actinomycetota bacterium, assembly GCA_039714815.1. Taxonomy (GTDB): domain Bacteria; phylum Actinomycetota; class Acidimicrobiia; order Spongiisociales; family UBA5794; genus JAMBLL01. The sequence goes on from JBDLIR010000229.1 coordinate 2,768, forward strand.
CCTTGACCATCGACTTGAACTCCGTCACCTGCTGCCCCCGGTCGCCCGAAGACGAGTAGGGACCGTGCGGGGCGAAGAATCCGACCGTGGCGTAACCCCAGTAGTTCGTCAGCCGTTTTTCGACCAGCGTGTGCTCCGATATGAAGTGATGCACTGGCATCAACTCGACGGCGGTAACCCCGAGAGCAACAAGGTGGTCGATTACCGGTTTCGATGCCATGCCTGCGAACGTGCCGCGCAGGTGCTCCGGGACATCCGGATGTGTGTAGGAGATGCCTTTCACGTGGGTTTCATAGATGATCGACTCGAACAGCGGCCTGTGTGGACGGATGTCCGTCCCCCAATCGAACCGGTCGTCGACAACGATCGATCGCGGCACGAAGGGCGCGCTGTCACGGTCGTTCATCCGGTCCGGGTGGCCGTGCTGGTACCCGAACACTGCGTCTGACCACAGGACCTCGCCCTCGATAGCTCTCGCGTACGGGTCGATGAGAAGCTTGTCCGGGTTGAACAACTTCCCCTGCCCCGGATTCCATTCACCATGGATCCGGTATCCGTAGCGATGCCCCGGTTCGATACCGGGCACGTATCCGTGATGGACGAAGGCAGTGGACTCATTCAAACGGAGGCGTGTCTCGAAACCTTCATCGTCGAAGAGACAGAGTTCAACACGCTGTGCGTTCTCCGCGAACACGGCGAAGTTCGTGCCGGACCCGTCGAATGTCGCCCCAAGCGGGTACGCCTGCCCCGGCCAGACAGGTGCGGTCAAGGCGTTGTGACTGGTCGGTAGATTCGCCGGTCGTATTCGGCCACCATCCGGTTGGCCGTAACGAACGGCCCGAGCGTCTTCCAGTTGTGTCTCATCTTGGCGAGCCACGCAACGCTTGGACCCTCGCCGTCTGCGTAGAACATCGGCACGACGATCTCGGAGAGCATTCTGTGGAGTTGAGCTGCTTCCTCAACATCGCGCTGATCCAGGTTGGTGGCATCCGAGGATTCGATCTCCCAGCCGTTCTCGCCGTCGAAACACTCGTCCCACCAGCCGTCGAGTACCGAGAGATTCAGCCCACCATTGAGCGCCGCTTTCTCACCGCTGGTGCCGCAGGCCTCGTTCGGACGAATCGGATTGTTGAGCCATACGTCGCATCCTGCGTACATCGCTTCAGCGACAGCCATCTGGTAGTCGGGTATGAATACGAAGCGGCCCCGTGCAGCGTCAGAACTCGCAAAGGTGATCACTCTGTGGAGTATCTCCTTACCCGGCTGGTCTGCAGGATGTGACTTGCCCGCGAACACGAACTGCACGGGTCGGTCCGTGCTCGAAAGCAAGCGTGAAACCGCTTCCGCATCCCGCAGCAGAAGGTCGGCACGCTTGTAAGTTGCGAACCGTCTGGCGAAACCGATCGTCAGGATATTCGGGTCGAGCGAATGCCTCGGGCCAACACGTTCGTC
>JBDLIR010000230.1:0-4193 GCA_039714815.1 Actinomycetota bacterium
CTCCCTGATCGGTTGATCTTCGATCAAGTGTGCACCGGAGACCTCAATGGAATCCAAACGGCCCCAGGCCATGGGGGTGGGTGGCGTATGATTGGAGTGATGCGGTTCGTCGGTCTCGGTCCAGTTGGAGCCACCGATGGCGACCGGTCGGTGCAGTTGGGGCGGCCTCGGCACCGGGCGATCCTCGGCGTACTCCTTGCTCATGTGGAGCGAACGGTGCCGATTGACGTCATCGTCACCGAGATCTGGGGGGACAACGCGGACGATCGGGTGGTTGCTTCTCTCTACACACATATCTCGAACCTCCGAGGCACACTTGGCAGGGATCGGATCGTGAGCGACAGCAGCGGATACCGCTTGACGCTGCACGAAGACGATGTCGTGGACATCGCTCAGTTCGAGGACGCTCTCGCAGAAGCACGCCGCTGGGCGGGCGTCAATCCTCCGGCAGCTGTCGAAGCGCTCGAGCGGGGCCTCGAGTTGTGGCAAGGGCGTCCGTACGAAGGTCTGGAGGACATCCCGATGCTCGCAGCCGAGATCGTCCGCCTCGACGAAATGCGTGCCAGCGCCGAAGTGGATCGCTTCGAGGCGAGCATCCAGGTTGGGCGCGTACCGAATGTCGCCGACGTTGAAGAGCTCTGCCGGCAGCGACCGCTCGACGAACGGCTGTGGGGACTGCTCATGCGCGCCCTCTACCGCGGCGGGCGCCACGCAGAAGCCCTCCGCACCTACACGCACGTGCAGGCGCTGTTCGGTGAGGAGATGGGCATCGAACCTTCTCCAGCGCTGGCACGTCTCGAAGAACAGATCCTCCTCCACGACCCGGATCTCGACGCGGCGGCGTCGACGCCTCCTGTTGGCCTGCCGATCTACCTGACGAGCTTCATCGGCCGGGACGATGAGATGCGACAGCTTGCGGCCATGCTGGGGGAGCATCGGCTTGTGACGATCCTGGGACCCGGCGGTGCGGGGAAGACCAGGCTCGCGGCGGAGATTGCTGCGACGCTGAGCGGGCGATTCCCGGATGGTGTGTGGCTCATTGACCTGAGCCAGATCGCCGACCCCTCGCGAATCGGCTCGGCCATCGGTGAGACGATCGGCGTGACCGGTGGATTCGGGGAGACTGTCGACGAGGTGGCACAGTCGCTCCGGGGGCGTCGCTCTCTTCTTGTGCTCGACAACTGCGAACACGTCGTCGAGGGGCTTCGCGACGTTGCGGGCACGCTGCTTCGCGGTGCACCCGAACTCGTGATTCTTGCTACGAGCCGACGTCTGCTTGAGATCGCCGGGGAGCAACGGTTCCTGCTCGAAGGGCTTGCGGTGGATAGCACGGTCGATGCACCGGGTGAAGCCGTGGTTCTCTTCGTCGAGCGTGCGGAAGCAGCCGGATCGGGCGTGGATCTGGGCGGTAGCGACAGAGAGGCAGTCGCAACTGTCTGTCGCAAACTCGACGGAATGCCGCTCGCCCTGGAACTCGCCGCAGCCCGTAGTGACATACTTTCACCAGCCGAGATCGCGGAACTGCTGACCCATCGGTTCGCCCTCCTCGTCGATGACCGGCAGGATCGGGATATTCACCGATCCCTCGAAGCAACGGTGGGCTGGAGCTTCGGGCTGCTCGATGCCGAACAGCGTCTGGCGTTCGAGACCCTCGGCGTCTTCGAGGGTTCGTTCACCGCCCAAGCCGCCGGCGTTGTTCTGGGTCTCGACGGTGAGGCCGCCGCCGTGCAGACGATTGAGAGCCTCCTGGCTGCATCGCTCGTGAGGGTCGAACCGCACGACGGGCGAGCGACGACGTACCGTCTGCTTGAGACCGTACGGGCATACGCTCGGGACCGTTTGATCGAGGCCGGTCGTTGGCAGGAGGCGGTCGATCGACACGACGCCTGCTACCGCAGCGTATGCCTTCGGCTTCACCCCGAGTTCTTCGGGGCGGGTCGTGCAGCCGCGACGGCTCTGATCGCTACCGAACTCGCTGAGTACCTTGCTGTCTGGGAGCGCGGCATGGAGGAGGATCCAGTGTTGGTGCTCCCTCTCGCGTGGCCTCTCGGCAACTACTGGATGTTCGACGGCGTGCTCCAGGAAGGCATCGTTCGCCTTGAACGACTCCTCAAGCTGACGGGCCACGATCCGTCGCTCGATCGGGCAGACGCGCTTGTCATGGCCTCCTGGGTGGCCGCAATGCGGAACCGCTTCGACGATGCAATCTGCTGGACTGCCGAGGCCATCGAGACGTACCGAGAAGCGGGCGAGGACTTGCGACTCGCCTTCGCGCTCGCCCGTGGTGGGCACTGGGCGTTGATCGGTGGCGATGGCGAGTCCGCGATCGCCATGCTGTCCGAGAGTCTGGAGATCTGTGAGCGCATCGGCTTCGACGACGGCAGGGCTTGGCCCATCATTCTCATCGCTCAAGCCCGGCGCTGGGTCGGTGATGACAGCTCCGAAGTGACGGAGATGCTCCTCGACGCTCGGCGTCGCTTCCTGAACATGGGGGAACCGTACGGGCAGCTCCATTCCGACATGATCCTTGCCACCATTCGCGAGCGCCCGATCGAGGAGCGCATTCGGATTGGCGAGGAAATGGTCGCAATCGCCCAGCGGCAGGGGGGCGAGAACACCGCCCGCCCAACGGCGTTCCACGGACTAGCCGTTGCAACCTGGGACGCCGGTGAGAGGGAACGTGCCGAAGGCTTGAATCGGGTGTGCATCCGGTCAGCGTTGGCGACTGGCAATGAGATCACTCTCGGAATGGGACTCTGGCAGGCCGGGATGTTCGCGGCCGAGCGCGGCAACGGCGAACGCTCAGCGAGGCTCCTCGGTGCAGGATCGACGCACTTCGTGATGGCGCGCGCACCATTCATGGTGGAGGAGCTCGACGCGGCGATGGAACAGGCGCGAGCCGTGATCGGCGACGACCGCTTCGATGAGCTCCACCGCAGCGGCGCTGCGATGGGACCAGCCGAAGCAGCTGCCTTCGCACTCACCTGACCGAGAACCACGTCGCCGGCGAAGCGACATCCTACGAGCGACTCAGAAGACGCCCTCCCGTTCATGGCACAGTCGCGCCGTCGCATCCACGACGGTCACCGGCGGATGCTCGATGCCCGATCAGAACCAAGGCTTGAGGAGGGTCAGCGACACGCGTTGAGATTCCGTTTAGGTCCGGGGCGCATCGTGGAGATGCCATCACGAGGAGGTGGATATCGATCGCACGAGAACCCGAAGAACTTGCTGCTCTTGGATTGCATCCGTTCTGTATCGAGCGAGTGGCAAGCATCGACGGTGACGATGTAAGACAAGCGGTTGAGGTCACCGATTCTGCAACATCATGATCTGCCGTGAATGCAATTCGAATACTCATGAGGAGGATCTTCATGCGACGATTCAAAGCCCTGCTACTGCTGTTGACGGTTTCAGCGCTGGTTGTAGCTTCGGCGGTCCCCGCCGGGGCGGCCAAGGCCGAAAAAGCCGAGTACCTGGTCGCCGAATGCCTCGCCGGCTATGCCAGTCCTGCGGACCGGATCTGGTTTACTGGCCATGACGACAAAGTTGTCCACATCCGTGGAAATGCGCCTGTTTACGACGAGTTTCTGCTGATTGGTGGAACCTGGGAGAAGATCGGGACCAACACCGTGAATGCGAACGGCAACGGCGCACTGGTGCCGTGGTTCGAGGGACAATCGTGGGGAACATTCAGCTTGAGAACTGAAGGGCCTATCGGTGACTTCGACGGTTCCTGGAGTTGGGCAGAAGGAGCACCGACCGGTCGCGGGTCCGGCACCGACGCCGACGGGCGGTTGCTGAAAGTCACAGTCGGTGTTGATGCTCCGATTCCTTCTTCCCTGCCAGCCCCTTGGCTGTGCCAGATGGTCGAATTCCTGGTGATCGATCCGCACGCATAGCCGACATCGAGCAATCGGCAGACGTTACGAGGGTGGGAGCACGACTCCCGCCCTCGGCTGCGCGTCAACAAGCCCTGCCACGGGGCAAGCCCACGACCCCACCCCTTGGGAGGCATCGTCCACTTCACCAACCAGAACGTGACATCTTCAACAGGCTTCTTGAATGGGACTTGTCGATCCCTTCCGCCACCAAACCTCCCAAGGAGGGCATTGCACGTGGTGGGACTACCGGGCTGGTGCCTTCCGTCGTGGTTGGGGACCCATTTCCGTGTAAGTACAAGAATTGGCGTC
>JBDLIR010000231.1:0-4190 GCA_039714815.1 Actinomycetota bacterium
CGCCGAAACCAGCAACGCGAGCGCGAGCACCGGTACTGCCCATCTCAATTGCTCAAGCACATCAGGGTCCTTCGCCGAGCATCACCGTGCGCCAGCCCCAGCGCACGTCAGATTCCCGAAGGTTACTTCGAATGCCGGGTAGACGGGTAGACGGGGAGACGGGGAGACGGGGAGACGGGGAGACGGGGAGACGGGGAGACAGGGAGATGGGGGGACGGGGTATCAGGGAGAAGTGGCGAGGATGTTCAGGCTGTCGAAGACGAAGGTCGCGTGGGACTCCCAGGAATCGTTCGGTGCGCGCATCTCGATGCCGATGGCGGTGGCTCCGGTCACGGGCTCGAGCAAGTGCCACATCTCGCCGTCCTCGTGAGCTCCCCAGCTCTGGATCGCCCCGCCCACGCGCCTGGTTGATCGCTCGAATCGTCCGACGTCGGCATCCTCCAGCAACGCCCAGAACGATCGCGTAACTTCCTCTGTCGGGACCGGCCAGGTCCCACCGGCGCTCTCGACGATCGCCTCCATATCCGTCGCACCCACGGTCAGGAACGTGTGCGCCGGATCCAGCGCGTGGTGGAACGAGAGATGATTCTCCCCTACCTCGCCCTCCCATCCTTCAGGCACATCGACGCAGAAGCGCTCGTTGCATACGGTCTCGGCCTCGCCCAATGCCGGCGCAGACGGCCCGCTCGAGCATGCGGCCGCCACGAGCGCAACCACCAGGGCAAGGGAGGCTTTCTGCATCCCGCGAGGGTACGCCAACACACGACCGCGGTATACGGCGCCCGAGCGCATGCTCCTCCGATCGGGTCCCGAGGCCTCAAACCTGAAACCTGAAACCTGACTTCGCTAGCCTGCGGCGCACCCACCGAGAAGGAGCCATCGTGCGAGTGGTGATCGGATCAGACCACGCAGGGTTCGAACTCAAACAGCAGCTCATCGACCATCTCGAGCAGGTGGGGCATCTCGTTATCGACATCGGGACTGATACGACCGATCCTGTCGACTACCCCGACTATGCCGCGGCAGTCGGCCGAGCTGTGGTGGCGGGTGAGGGTGAGCGGGGCATCATCGTGTGTGGCTCGGGGGCGGGTGGCTCGATCGCGGCCAACAAGATCACAGGCATCCGTTCATCGGTCGTTCACGATCACTACACGGCCCACCAAGCCGTCGAACACGACGACATGAACGTGCTTGCCCTCGGCGGTCGTGTCATCGGCATCATCACCGCGACCGAAATCGTGGATGCCTACCTGGGCGCAAAGTTCACGGGTGAAGAACGCCATTCACGCAGACTCCGCAAGGTCGTTGAGCTCGACCGCAACCGCGGATGACGACCCGGAATCGATGAACACCGCCGAACCGCCACCGAAAGAATCGATCTGGGCGGCCGGATGCGTCGTTGCGCGCAGACGAAAGGACGGCGAACCCGAGTACCTCATCGTCCACAGACCCCGATACCACGACTGGTCCCTGCCGAAGGGAAAGGTCGACAAGGGTGAAACCTTCCTCGACGCAGCTCTCAGGGAGGTGGAGGAAGAAACCGGCATCGTGGGCAGGAAACCCCGACCGATCGGGTCGGTCGGCTATCTCACCAAGGCTGGGAACGCGAAAGTCGTCCGATGGTGGTTGGTCGACGTCAAGAAGGGTGAGTTCCGACCGAACAAGGAAGTCGACAAGATCAAGTGGGTGTCGGCGAAGAAGGCTCGGAAGAAGCTCACGTACCGCAACGACCGCGAGGTCCTCGACCGGGCCAACGACATGGTCCACGCCAGATCTGCGGGGATGATCTACCTCGTGCGTCACGGATGGGCCGGCAAACGCAGGAAATCCGATACGGATGATTGGGAACGCCCTCTGGACAAGCGGGGGCGCGCACAGCGAAAGGTGATTCGGGACCTCCTCATGGCTCACCCGATAACGCGGATCGGGTCATCGAACTACACCCGCTGCGTCGAGACGGTGAACCCGTTTGCGAAGCGGCTCGGTGTACCCGTCGAACTAGAGCCGGCTCTTGTGGAGGGAAGCCACCCGCACCGCATCGTCGGACTCATCGCAGACCTTCAGGAGGAATCGGCTGTCCTCTGCTCCCACGGCGACGTGATCGGTGACCTGATCGGCCATCTGTTCGCCGAGCGTGTCCCCATGGACGGACCGATGGAGTGGAAGAAGGGCAGCATCTGGGAGTTGCGCACAGTTGCGGGGCGGGTCGTCTCCGGAAGGTACGTGCCCCCTCCTGCGTGACCGCGGCTCCTAGAGACGCTCTGCAGCCTCCTCATCGAGCAACCATACGACACGCTCTCTCGCTGTGATCCGAGCTGCCGGGAGGTCTGACCCGGCAGCGATCTCGGCAATCGCCGCCGCCTTCCCCGCACCCGAGACCAGGAACACCACAACGTCTGATGCGCCGAGCAGGTCGAAGCTTGCCGTGAGACGCCACGAGTCGAGCTGTGGAACCCAATTCGCCACGAATGACTCCTCGCGAACCGCCAAAGCATCGGTCGCCGGAAACAAAGACGCAGTGTGCCCGTCATCTCCCAACCCAAGCACCGTGACTGCACGGTTTGGTCGACGGTTCATGAGGCAGCGCATGGCCCGCGTCATGCGAGCTGCTGCGGCGGTCGGGTACTTCAACCGGGTGTTCGGCGCCAGGAATCGAATGTGACCGCTCGTACCGAGGGACTCCCTGACCATCCTCTGGTTCGAATCCGAGTCGTCCGGGCCGACCCAGCGTTCATCGGTCATCCACGCTGTGACACCGGACCAATCGATCGGTGCGGCTGCGAGGTCCTGGTACATCATCCTCGGCGTCGATCCCCCTGCGAGCCCGAGCAGGACCTCGTCGTTGTCCTCTATCTCGGTCGCGATGATGCCAGCGGCCGCCCCCGCCAATTCGTCGGGGCTTCGGTAGACGTGTCGTTCCATGGCATGAACGTACTACGACTCGTCGACGCCGGCCCCAGAAATCCGCTCGCGGCTGTGCAAACGGTTCAGATGCTTCCGGTTCGGATCGCTTGAATGATGAATCGACCGAGGTCCGATTGAGCTCTCAGCTCTCCGACACGCTGCTGAACGGTGCTGCGCATCTCGCTCCCGCTGCAGCCGAGTTCGGACGCGAGTTCATCGATCTTGGCGGCATCCTTCTCGAACCGTTCGATCGAAGGGAGATCCCCGTCCGTCGCCAGGAAGGCTTCCACGGACGTGTTCCCGAACTCCTCGTCGACATCATCGATCAGACGCTGGTAGTGCTGGATCATCACGTCAGAGAGCTCGTCGCAGTCGCTTGCCGAGATGGAACCCCCACAGGCTGCTGCAACGAGACCGAGAGCGATGACGAGAACGAGGATCCGACGAACCAGCATGGCCGCGAGGCTACCTCCACCCCCGGCTATTCAACGCACCCGCCCCTTCTCTGAGTTGGTACCACCGGATACGGCGGTACCAACCCTGGGGTCCGGGAGGTTCAGGTCGTTTCGTGGATGTCGTCGACGATGCCGACGACGACGCTGCGGATGGGGCCGGTGTCGACGTCGTAGATCCTGCGGGCGGATGATCCCTCGTCGAGGACGAGAACCGTCTCATCGGCTCCCGCACCGACGACATCCGTGCAGATCAGGTAGTCGCCGGTGTCCTGGTCGCGGTCGACGAGGCGAACGAGGAGCAGCCGCTCACCGTCGAAGAACTCGTGGTTGATCGTGGAAACGACATTCCCGATGACCCTTCCCACCTTCATGATCGCACCTCGACGTCATCCACGATGCCGACGACCGCATGATCGACGGGTACGAACCGTGGCTCCATCGCCTCGGCGGCCTCCCTCGAGGCAACGAAGTAGACAAGCTCTCCCTCACCGGCCTGGTGAACCGCATCGGCGGCGATGACACACTCACCCACCGGCTGCTGCTCTTCATCGAGCGGTTGCACGACGAGGAGCTTCATCCCTGTCATACCCGTGTCCTTGACCGTGGCGACGACAGTGCCACGTACCCGTCCGAGCTGCATCAGGAATCCGGCCGATGCGCACGGACCCTGTCGAGGAATCCGGCCGAAGCCGCGAGATCGGAGCGCAGTTCGTCGGTGAGCTGTGGGATGACAACCGAAGCCACGAGGCGCTCTCCCGCTCTCATCACACCGGCCTCGACCGCGGCATCCACCTCACCGACGACGCCCTCGACGACGAAATAGGCCTTGCC
>JBDLIR010000232.1:0-4184 GCA_039714815.1 Actinomycetota bacterium
CCGTCTGCTGTGGGCTACCAGCCGACGCTTTCGTCCGAGATGGGTCTTCTACAGGAGCGGATCACGTCCCTCAAGGGCCGGTCCATCACGTCGCTCCAGGCGATCTACGTCCCTGCAGACGACATCACGGACCCTGCCCCGCACACGGCTTTCGCCCACCTCGATGCGACGACCGTGCTTTCACGTCCGCTCACCGCACTCGGGATCTACCCGGCTGTCGATCCGCTCGACTCGAACAGCCGTGCACTCGACCCGCAGATCGTCGGCGACGAGCACTACGACGTGGCGACCCAGGTGCAGCTCGTGTTGCAGCGCTACAAGGACCTTCAGGACATCATCGCGATCCTCGGCATGGATGAGCTGTCCGAGGAGGACAAGCTCGTCGTGAACCGGGCACGGAGGATTCAGCGGTTCTTGTCCCAGCCGATGTTCGTTGCCGAGCAGTTCACCGGTCAGGCGGGCATCTTCACTCCGCTCGAGGAGACGATCGCATCGTTCAAGGCGGTGCTCGAGGGCGAGGGCGATCATCTGCCCGAGCAGGCGTTTTACATGGTTGGCGGTCTCGACGACGCGAAGGCCAAGGCCAAGGAACTCGAGGCGGCCGTCTGATGGCGAAGAGCTTCCAGGTCGACATCGTCACGCCTGAGGCTGTTGTCTGGTCGGGTGAGGCAGAGATGCTGCTTGCGCGAACCACCGAGGGTGACATCGGTGTGCTCGCGGACCACGAGCCCACGATGGCGGCGCTCGCGACCGGTGCCGTGACGATCCGTCACGGTTCGGACACGACGTCCGCCGGCATCCACGGGGGCTTCCTCCAGATCTTCAAGAACCAGGTGACGCTACTCACCGACAGCGCTCAGCTCACCGAGGGCAGCCTCGAGGAGGCACGCCAGACGGCTGCGGCACTGCGCGAGGGCACCCCTTCCGACGAGTAGTCATAGCTCTCGCCCGCGGAGCGTTGGGGTCGAATCGCAAAACTCGAGATCAGGCAGAGGTACCCGTCGTTCACGCGGTGAGTCGATAGAGTCTCGCCAGCAGCTCGAGACATAGCGGAGAGACGAACATGGCCGCGGTGCTGACGACACATGGACCATAGGCAGGACTCTGGAGTGGACATCGAGCCGCGCACTTCGCTGACACTTGACCGTGCCGTGATAGCCGGTGCCGTGTTCCTGCCGCTCTGGCTCGCTGGATCGGTGCTCTTGGCGGTTGTCGGGTGGTTCTCGCCCCCAGCGATCGGTGGGATCGGCCTTGTTGCGGCGGTGATCAGCGGGGTCATTGCCAAGCGACACACGGTGGCGGTGCTGACCCTTCCGTCGTACGCTTCCGCCGGTCTCATAGCTCTCGTTGTCGGAGTTATCGCGGCGTTCAACATCGTGTATGTCGCTGAATTCATGCAGACGAATCGCGATCCCGGTGTCTACCTCACGACCGCGCGTTGGCTGTCAAGCGAGGGTGATCTCCTCATCCACGGCGTAACCGGGCCATTCCAAGGGCTCGAGTGGTTGACCGCCGACTGGTCGGGGTACTACGAAACACGATCTGACGGCATGCTGTACGCCCAGTTCCTCCATGGTCTGCCGGTTGTGCTCGCGACCCTGCGCTGGATCTTCGGTGAGAGCGCGCTGTTCCACGCCAACACGGCGATCTTCGTTCTGAGCATCCTGCTCGTGTTCCTTCTCGTGAGCCAGTTCGTCCGTAGCGGCGTGGCCGCGTTCACGGTGAGTGTCACTGCCGTGAGTGTCGTGGCGTTCTACTTCGCGCGCGCAACCTACTCCGAGCCTCTCGTTCTTCTGCTGACCGTCTTGGGCCTCCTTGCGTTCCTGATAGGAACCACGACGACATCGCGCCCGGCGATACTCGCCGCGGGCCTCGCGATTGGTGCCACGGCACTTGTACGGATCGATGGTTGGATCCTGATCAGCGGACTGATTCTGGCTCTTGCTGTTGTGGCTGTCGTACCGCTCGAGCGTGACCGGCCGCCGATCCAATCCCTCTCTCTTGCGATCGGCACGCCGATCGCTGTTGGTCTGATCGGGCTTGTGGATGGACTGATGCGATCACCGCAGTATCTCACCGACCATTCTCGGTTGGTGGTGGGAATGCTCGGTTTCGTCGTGTGCGCCGTATTGGTTGCTGTCGGACTGGTCGTGGTCACGGCGAACAGGCCGCATCTGGAAGGCCAGATCCGCGTGTTTCTCACGGAGAACGGAGATGTGATCCGCAGGGTTGCGAGTTGGGCAGTCGTCGCTGCCGCTTCGGCTCTCCTGTTCCTTCGCCCGATCTTCCTCATCGGGCATGGAAGACGCCTCCCTTTCATCGGTGAACTGCTCGCACAGGAGGGCGCCGTCGCTGACGAATTCCGCAACCTTTCGGAGATGTCAGCGAGGTGGTTCACGTGGTATTGGGGGTGGGCAGGGGTGATACTCGCGATTGTCGGACTCATTCTCGTCCTGTGGTTGCCGAGTCGAGTTCGAAGGCCGATCCTGTTGCTTCTGATCGTCATCGGGTCGCAGTTCGCTGTGTATCTGCTGCGACCGAGCATCACCCCGGACCAGCCGTGGGCGATGCGCCGCTTCTACGTGACGGCGCTCATCCTGATTCCGTTGCTCACCGCCGTGACGGTCAGATGGATGATCAAGACGTACGACGCAGCCGATGGGCGCCGTCGAACATTCGCCGGAATCGTGTTCGCCACGGCATTGGCGATGACTGTTGCCGTCCCGCTCACGGTTGCCATCCCCTTGCTCGATGTCGCTCCGCAGAGCGGTATGCGAGCTTCTGTTGATGGTCTCTGCTCGGCTCTCCCGCCAGATGCGGCAGTTGTTGTGGTTGGAGAACCGATCGATCAGTTCTTCGGAGCGGCGATTCGTACCTTCTGCGAAGTCCCAACGGTGTCGAGCCGTTCAGGCCTCGCCTTGGAGGAGCTGGGGAATCGACTGCGCGTAGTCGAGGATGACGGGTTCACGCCCGTCATCGTGACCACCGCATCTGTTGGCTTGCCGGAATGGGACATTCTCGCCGCAGACGAGTTCTGGTACCCGCGAGAGGAACTCGTTCTCTTGCGCCCTCCTGGTGGGGGACAGCTCTTCGAATTCTCCTGGGTGGCAGCTCTGCCGGGCTGAGCGCGCTGTCCTCGGTGGCGGCGACGTGTGGGATCCGACCTGCGATGAACTCAGCCCACGTTCTCCGTTTGCGACGGCCTCATACCGCTCGGCTCCCGAATGGGCAAGTCCTGTCGCGAAGTCGGGCACTGTACGTTGAGCGGTGCAAATGAGAATGTGCCCCTTGGCGGTTTCCGCGATGAACGTGGCAGGAAGGCGGGCAGCGGTGATTCAGATCTCGGCGACCAGATCTTCGATCTGTTGGGGGAAGCCGCTGGCGAGGGCTTGCTTGATCGCGGGGAAGAACATCGCGGAGAGCATGCCCTTGGTCCGGAACGTGATCGCCACGGTCACGTTGCAACCGGGGTTCGATGGTTCGATCGTGGTGACCACGTCTCCCGCGATCTCGGAGGTGTCCATCGTGAGGTCGAACCGTTCGGGTTCGGAGTATGCCGTGGTTGATGCGATTCCCTTGTAGGCCTTCCCTCCGAGGTCCGCGACCCAGTTGAATCCGGCGAGTGTCCCGTCGTCCCCGTACGTCGGATCCGACACGGAGGACACAGGCCCTATGCCCGCCCAGGTCTCAGGCTTCTGGAGGGCAGCCCAAGCCGCAGCGACGGCCTGATCCGAGGCGACCGAATGTGTGAATGTGGCAGCGGGCATGGGACGACTCTACCGCTCGAGTGCTAGCGAGATGAGCCTTGCCGCTTCATCGAGATCGGCAGGATCCGGACTGCGGTCGGCACGCGCGAAATCAAGGTCGTACACGGTGCTCATCGGTGTCACATGGATGTGGACATGAGGAACCTCAAGTCCGGCGATCATCATCCCTACCTTCACTGGCTTGTACACGTCGTCGACTGCCCTCCCAATGCGTTGGGCGACGAGCATCAGGTGGGTCGCTGTCTCCGCGTCGAGATCGAGCCAATGGTCAACCTCTTGTCGCGGGATCACCATCGTGTGACCGGGGGAGATGGGTTCGATCGTCAGGATGGCGACACAGATGTCGTCTTCATAGACGAATCTTCCGGGCAGCTCGCGATTGATGATTCTCGTGAAGACGGTTGGCATTGGTTCGTC
>JBDLIR010000233.1:0-4167 GCA_039714815.1 Actinomycetota bacterium
GGCATCTGGCATCTGGCATCTGGCATCTGGCATCTGGCATCTGGCATCTGGCATCTGGCATCTGGCATCTGGCATCTGGCATCTGGCATCTGGCATCTTCCTGTCACACCCCTTCGATACGGTGTCATCATGCGACGACGTCAGGAGGTTCCGTGACATCACACGAGGTGTATAGCGCATTGTTCTGGATCGTGGCCGGCAGCTACTTGGCCTATCTCGGCTGGGCGATCTTTCGCATCGCAGCCGAAAGAGCTGCCCGCGCACGACATCCTTCTTCTCTCCCTCACGGAGTGGGGGAGATGTCGAGGCACGAGACAGAGGGGGCGTCTTCGGGGGAGGAGCCTGAGCCCTCAGCGAGTCCCCGCTCGCTTGTCGAGCTCTTGTTCGACTAGCTCAAGTGTGAGACCCCGTTCCGCAAGCAACACGAGCAGGTGATAGAACAGATCAGCGGTCTCTGAGATCACACGCTCCGGGTCGCCACCGGATTGGTGGTTCTTGGCTGCGATGAGAACCTCGCCTGCTTCCTCGACGACCTTGCGGGCGGTTGCGTCGGTTCCGGCACGGATGAGGTCCGCCGTGTAGGAGCCTGCGGGGAGGTCTGATGCCCGTGCGCTGATCGTCCTCCACAACGCGTCGACCCCTGTGAGTGTGTCCGTGCCCTCGAAACACGAAACCGCTCCGGTGTGACATGCTGGGCCCTCTGGAACTACGGAGACGAGGATGGCATCGCTGTCACAGTCTGCATCTATCGAGTCCACCGTCATCGTGTTGCCGCTCGTTGCCCCCTTGCGCCAGATCTCGCGTCGGCTTCTGCTCCAGAAGTGGACCTGTCCCGTGGCGATCGTGAGTTGGAGTGCTTCTTCATTCATGTACGCGAGCATCAGGACCGCACGGGTCGATGCGTCCTGGACGATCGCAGGTACGAGGCCCCGGTCATCCCATTGAATGCTCGTCGTGTCTATGGCCATCGGATCCCCGAATCTTCGCGGACCGCCACGCCTGCGGCCGCCAATCGTTGTTTGACCTCACCAACGGTGTACGTGCCGTGGTGGAAGATCGATGCGGCGAGCACGGCGTCGGCAGCACCGTTCGTGAGAGCTGCGACCATGTCCGTCGTGTCGCCCGCACCGCCGGAGGCGATGACCGGGACCGATACAGCCTCGCGTACAGCCGCGAGGAGTTCTATGTCGTAGCCCGAGAGGGTTCCGTCCTTGTCCATCGAGGTGAGGAGGATCTCACCTGCTCCGCGCTTGGCGCCCTCTGCTGCCCAAGCGATGGCATCGATGGCTGTCGGTCTCCTCCCTCCGTGGGTCCACACTTGCCAACCCCCGTCACCGTCGGACCTGGCATCGATGGCAAGAACCACGCACTGGCGCCCGAAGGCCTCCGCACATTCGTTCAGAAGGCCAGGGCGTGCAACAGCAGCTGAGTTGACGGCGACCTTGTCTGCCCCGGCACGCAGCACGGCACGCATGTCCTCAACGCTTGCCACGCCGCCGCCCACGGTGAGTGGAACGTTGACCGTCGCAGCTGTCTCATGAACGATGTCGAGAAGGGTCGCTCGTTGTTCGTGCGACGCCGTGATGTCGAGAAAGCAGATCTCGTCTGCGCCCTCGCGTGCGTACCTGGCAGCGAGTTCAACCGGGTCGCCTGCATCTGTGATGTCGATGAACTGCACGCCCTTGACCACACGCCCATCGGCCACGTCGAGACAGGGGATGACCCGCTTACGCAACACGACGAACCTGTGCCACGGTCTCAGCGAAGTTCGACAGCACGTGGAGTCCCGCTGGCCCGCTGCGCTCGGGGTGAAACTGAACTCCGACGCGGTTTCGGGAACGTGCCGCCGCTACGAACGTGCCGCCACGGTCGGCCGTTGCGATGATCTGGTCCTCCCGCTTCGGCACCGGGGCGTATGAGTGAGCGAAGTAGAACGGTTCGCCACTCGGGATGCTTGCGAACAACGGATCGTTCGTGTGGCGGACATCGTTCCAACCCATGTGGGGGAGGGGCCGCGCATCGAGAGCCTCGACGGTCCCTTCGATCAGGCCGAGGCATGGCTGGCCGTCCTCGTCCGAGCTGTCGAACAGCAACTGGAGGCCGACGCAGATCCCGAGAAGCGGGCCCTGCCATGAGCGAAGTGACGCATCCAGACCCGTGGCCGAAAGCCTCCTCATCGCGGGGCTGGTTGCACCAACGCCCGGAAGCACGACACCGCCCGCTCCTTCGAGTTGGTGAGGCTCCGTGACGATGATCGGCTGTTCCCCGATCGTTGTGAATGCGTTGACGACCGACACGAGGTTGCCCGCACCGTGGTCGATGATCGCGATCGTGTTCACAAGACCCCCTTGGTCGAAGGGATCCCCCGGCGGCGAGGGTCGATTTCGCACGCCTCGCGCATGGAGCGGGCGAGCGCCTTGAAGACGCTCTCTGCGATGTGGTGGTCGTTCCGCCCTGTCGCAGTCACGTGCATCGTCATCCTTGCGCTTGCGGCGAGCGCTTCGAGCGCGTGGGGGATCATCTGGGTGCCGAGCTTCCCGATAGACGGTGCGATGAACGGTGTGTCGACAAGCGCGTACGCCCTCCCCCCGAGGTCGATCGCGACCGTGGCGAGAGACTCATCCATCGGCAGTGTGGCGCTGGCGAACCTCGTGATCCCGGAACGGTCGCCGAGGGCGACGTCGAAGGCCTCACCGAGAGCGATCGCGGTGTCCTCGACGGTGTGGTGTTCATCGATGTGGAGATCGCCGACCGTCTCTATGTCGAGATCGAACAGGCCATGCACGCCGAAAGAGGTGAGCAGGTGGTCGTACATCCCGACTCCTGTGCCGATGTTCGTCACCCCCGTACCTTCAAGGGTGAGATCGATGCGCACATCGGTCTCACGTGTCTTCCTCGCTATCGAGGCGGTGCGGGTCATGGCTGTTCTCCCTGGGGTTTCGATTCGAGTCTGATGTCGACGCAGGCTCCGTGGGCGGTCAGGCCTTCATGCGCTGCAAGCGTCCTGATCGTCGGTGCAAGGCGCTCGAGGCCGGCCCGTGTGAGTTCCTGCACCTGGCGCCAGGAACCGAAATCCTCGGTGGACAGCGGCCCGTACGATGTGGCGAGGCCACCCGTCGGAAGCACATGGTTTGCCCCGGTGGCGTAGTCGCCCGCGGACTCGGGCGTCCACTCCCCGACGAACACGGAGCCTGCCCTGGTGAGGGCGTCAGCCACTGCTCGCGCCGATTCCGTGAGGACGGATACGTGCTCGGGACCCCATTCGTTCGTGAACTCGATCGCCTTCTCGATGCTCGGGGCGATCGCGATGAAGCCATGGGATTCAAGCGCCTTCGTGATGATGTCTGCACGGTCGAGGGTGTTGGTCTGAGCCGTTGCGGCAACGAGTACCGCGTCCGCCGTTTCGTAGTCGAGCGCAACGAGTGCAACGATCGAGTCTGGACCGTGCTCAGCCTGGCACACCAGGTCTGCCGCGGCGATCTGCGGGTCGCATGTTCGGTCCACGATCACGATCGCCTCGCTCGGGCCCGCAGGCAGGTCGACGCCGACGGTGCCGAATACGACGAGCTTCGCAGCCGTGACCCAGGCACCCCCGGGGCCTACGATCTTGTCGACACGCGGTATCGACTCGGTCCCGTGGGCAAGCGCGCCGATCGCCTGAGCGCCGCCGGTTGCGTAGACCTCGGTGATCCCGAGGATGTGACAGGCAGCGAGGACTCCGGCGTCGATGCTGCCGTTCGCCGCAGAAGGGCAGGTGACGGCGATCTCGGTGACACCGGCGACCTGAGCCGGGACGGCACCCATGAGCAGGGACGATGGATACGCAGCGCCTCCGCCAGGGACGTAAACGCCCACCCTGTCGAGCGGCGACCAACGACGAGCCACGGTGACACCGTCGACGGGTTCGACCACATGATCGGTCGGTCGTTGCCGTTCGTGGACAGCCTTGATGGTCGCGATAGCCGCTTCAAGGGCAGCGATCAGGCCGCGGGAGGCACCGGCATATGCAGCAGCGATCTCGTTCGGGGGCACGACGAGCCGCCCCGATGCCGCACCGCCTCCGAACCGCGTGTTGTACCCCGATACAGCGGCATCTCCGCCGTCACGCACATCACCCACGATCCGGGCCGCAGCTGCGAGTACGCCCGGGTCGGGGACGGCTGACCG
>JBDLIR010000234.1:0-4117 GCA_039714815.1 Actinomycetota bacterium
GACTGACGAATTCCCTATCGGTGTTCCTTGCACGGTCATGACAACTCCCTCTGATCGCCTTGTGCCTGACGATAGACATCACGCGATCAGTGTCCCGGGCATCAGGCCCGGCCGGGCGTGGGGCGTACGTCCGAGATGCAAGCGCCTCGATGCTCAGGTCGGTTGAACCTCGACCGGCATCGGCTTGCCGAACTTGCGCTTGAAAAGGATGTACGCCACAGCTCCAGCCGGAATCGGCAACCAGAACTGGAACACCCGGTACGCGAGGGTGGCGAGAGCGGCGTCGGGGCCCGGAATACCCGATGCGACGAGCATCGCCGTGAGACCGACCTCGACAAACCCCAATCCGCCGGGTGTGATCGGGATCATCCCCAAGACAGCGGAACCAGCAAACGCTACCAGCACGAGGCTCGCCCTCGGCTTCGCACCGACGGCGACCAACGCTACGAAGAGCACCATGTAGTCCAACATCCAGTTCAACACCGCTGCAGCAAGTGCCTTCGGCCATCGCCGGCCGAGAGCATCAACGACCTCGTCGCGACGATCGATGAGGTCCTGGGCGGTGGGGTTCCAGTCTCTGCGTAGCTTCCGAGCCAGCCATGCAGCGGTCCTTTCGATGAGGCCGCCAACGAAGTGGAGCGGCTTGTCGTACTTCACGATCGAGAACACCGCCGCGAACATCAGCACGAACAGCACACCGCCGGTCAAGGCAACCGGAAGAAGGTCCTCGGGTATCGGGGCAGACAGCGCTGCAACCAGGATGGCGGCTGCAGGCAGCGAGAAGAGCACGAGATTCGAGATGAACGCAACGGCCGCGAGAGCGGCAGCGGCCTGGCCCTTCGTGACGTTCGAGGCGGCAAGCATCTGGAAGTACGTCGCCCCGGCGGCCACCGCCCCACCCGGAATCACCTTTGCGAGGGCGTTCGAAACAAGCTGGCTGGTAGCTGCGACGAACCTCGAGATGTCCGGTACGGCGATGTGGGTGAGCTCCCATGCGGCTGCAAACGCACCGGCCATCAGCACTCCCATGAGCACGAACCAGTACCAGTCGATGCCAGACAGGTCGTTTGCGGACGAAGCGAATTTCACGAGTTTCGGCCACAGGAAGTACAGGACGACGAGCGCGACCAGGAGGAACAGCGATCGAATGACGACCGTCTTCCATATCTGATTACGTTGGTCGTTCTGTTCGAGAGGTTCGTCCATCAGCTCATCCTGGCTTCGAGACAAAGTTAGTCGTTGTGGTCGCTCACTTGCGTAACAAGAGGTGCCCTGAACCCAGGGTTCGCGCGCGTGTATACGCGTACCCCGGCCCACAGAATTCGTCAGAGGCCCTCGACGATCGGCGTCTCGAGGGGGGTGATCAGGTCGAT
Source organism: Actinomycetota bacterium (assembly GCA_039714815.1). GTDB lineage: Bacteria > Actinomycetota > Acidimicrobiia > Spongiisociales > UBA5794 > JAMBLL01. The sequence continues at coordinate 1,374 of JBDLIR010000234.1, forward strand.
CGAGTTGTTCTGGACCTTGTTGACCAGCGTCGACACCGCGTGCTCACCCATCAGATCAGCGCGATAGACGGTCACCAGGCTCTTGATGGTCTCCTTGTCAGTCAGCGACGGGTCAAGCCACGCATCCCAACGGTCGGGCGGCAGTATGACCGGCATGCGATCGTGGATCCTGGCAAGCAAGGGGTTCGGTGAGCCAGTGAGGATCGTGCACGTCAGCAGCCGCTCATCGGTGTCGGGGTCGTTCCACGCTGACCACAGACCCGCCACAGCTAGCGGATCTCCGTCAGCGCCGTAGATGTAGTGCGGCAGCTTTCCTTTGGCCTTGCGCTCCCACTCGTAGAATCCATCGATCGGGATCAGGCAGCGTCGCTTCGTGAAGGAACTCCGGAACATCGGCTTGTCAGCGGCGGTCTCGGAACGTGCATTGATCGTTCTGGCCCCGATCTTCTTCTCCTTCGCCCAGGACGGGATCAACCCCCACCGAAACGATGTCAGAACGCGTTCGTCCCCGTGGTCTGCGATCGCATACACGTTCGATGTCGGGGCGACGTTGTAGCTCTGGCGAAGTGTCTCGGTTCGGATGAACTCGGCACCGAAGTGTTCTGCATAGAACTCGGGCTTTTCGACTTGCACAAACCTTCCGCACATGGGAGAAGCGTAGACCGTCGACAGACGGCGGTCTACAGCTTCAACTCGAGCAGAAGCGTCGACACGAACGAATCATCTTTGAATCCCGCCTCGTCGAGGACGCCAACGTCCGTGAACCCCAGCTTGTGGTGGAGAGCAACACTTGGCTCGTTGGGCAACGCCACAAGCGCGTAGCAGCGATGGAAACCGAGGTCCGACAGTCGTGTGATCAGTTCAGCACACAGAAGCGACCCGATTCCCATGCCAGTCGAGTCGGAATCAACGACGACCGTGGTCTCCGCCGATGACGCATACGCTGCCTTGTCCCTCCACGGACCCGACCATGCGGTTCCGACGATCTTCTCCGCATCCCGGGCGATGAGCACCGGATAGCCCTTGCTGATGCGGTCCGCCAGCCACGCCGAGCGTTGCTCGTACGTCCAAGGCTCAGTGTCGAACGAGACGTGGGAGTCCACGATGTACTGGTTGTAGATCCCGTTCATGGCGTCGACATCGGCATCGGTGGCCGAAGTGACGGCGATGGGGGTCGATGTCACGAAGCTGCGCGCTGTTTGCGTTTGCGTTTCGACCCACCGCCCGCTGGCGATTCCCACTTGAAGAGCTTCACGGCCAGCCCTGCAGCCACGATGCCCCAGATGAGCATGTAGGCGAGGTCGGCCCACTCCCATCCTGACCCCGTGTAGGTGGGATTGAACGCCTGACTGAACGGTTCCACGAAGTGTTTGAGAGGGAAGATGTCTGCGATATTGGTGAGCCAACCCGGTGAGTCCTCTGAGGGGACGAGGAACACGCCGCTGATGAACGCAAGCGGCAGCAACGTCGCGTTCGTGACAGCGGTTGACGCCTCACCCGAGGGAACAAGGGCGGCGACGAGTAAACCGAGCGCAGCGAATGTGCCCACACCGATGAGGAACGTCACGATCGCCGCGGGCAACGTCCTGGCGTAGACCTCCACACCGTAGAACGCAACACCGATTCCCATCATCAGAACCACGGACAGCACAGCGACTTCGACAGCGCTGATCATCTTGCCGCCCATGTAGACGGTCGCGGGCAGCGGCGCCCCCCGGACGCGCTTCAAGATCCCCATATCGCGTTGGTAGGCGGTGGTTGTCGCGATGTTGGTGTACGACGCTGAAACCGCTGCGAACACCGCCATCGCCGGTGCGTAGTACTGGGCCGCAGTGACGCCGAGTTCCTCGATGAACTGGTTCCCGAACACGAGGGAGAACACGACAAGGATCATCAGCGGGAAGAAGATCGTGAAGAACGCAGCGGTCGACGACCGGTAGAAGATCTTGTTCTGATAACTGATCTGCGTGCCAAGCAGCGACACGGTCGACCGCCGGTCACTCATCGGTGTCATCCCCCGTGAGTTCTAGGTACACGTCTTCGAGCGATGGCCGTGTGACGGAGAGGTCGACGAGGCCGTGTCCGTTGTCGAGCGCCCAACCGGTGATGGCATGGAGATCTGATGTGGGGTCAACCGATCGAAGCTCAACTGTGCCGTTCGGGCCGAAGACCGCACCGTCGACCGGTAGCGATCCTTCAAGTGGCGTGCTCATCGTGAACGCGATGATCGACTGTGCTCTCTGGCGGTTTCCGAGGGAATCCGGAGTTCCCTCCGCAACGATCTCCCCATTGGCGATCACTGCGACTCTGTCGGCGAGGAACTGTGCTTCGTCCATGTAGTGGGTCGTCAGCAACACGGTCTTTCCCAGCGAGGTGAGATTCTTGACGATCGTCCACGCCTGCCTGCGCGCCGACGGATCAAACCCCGTCGTGGGCTCGTCGAGAAAGATCAGGTCCGGGTCCCCCACGATCCCGAGCGCAAGCTCGAGCCGCCGCCGCTGCCCGCCCGAGAGTGTCTTTATCCTTGCGTCTGACTTCTCCTCGAGTCCGACTATCTCGATCAACTCACCGGTCGGGCGCCGTCTTGGATACATCGATCCATAGATGTCGATCGCTTCCTCAACCGTGAGAAGCTCCTCAATGGCAGTCTCTTGAAGAACGATGCCTATCCGCTCGCGATAGCTCCTGTCGCGAGCGGTCGGGTCGAACCCGAGGACGGACACGGTGCCCGACGTCTTCGTTCG
>JBDLIR010000235.1:0-4116 GCA_039714815.1 Actinomycetota bacterium
CCGCCGGTGTACCGGTTGGCGAGATGCCGTGGCAGGTCCTTGAGAAGGATCGACCTCGGCTCGGATCCCCTTCCAGAGAGAATCCCGAGACCGGTCTCCGGTCTGGCCTTCACACCGAGTCCCTCACCCTCGTCCATCACCGTGTATTCACGGTATCCGAGGAACACGAAATTGTCGTCGAGCAACCAGTTGAGAAAATCCACCGCCTCCGAGATCTCTTCGAAGGAGTAGTGATGCACGCTCTTCTTTGCGGTTTCAACCATCGTCTTGATGGCTTCGCTCAACGGAGCGAAATCGCGCACCACGACGCGGATGTCGCCAAGGACGGCTGCGATATCGTCTTCGAGGGAGCGTATGCCGTCTTCGGAGAGCACCCTGTCGAGTTCGAAGTGTTGGACAGACTCTCGAGAACTCGCACCCCTCGCCGAACCGATCTCGACGAGCTTGCCCGAATCATCGCGCACGGTCCCAGCAATGGGGTGCAGGTGCCTGACCACGAGAGCACCGCTGCGAGCAACCGCCGCAGTGACGGAGTCCACGAGGAACGGACTGTCGTCTGACACGACCTGCACAACCGATCCCGGCGTCTCGTACCCGCATTCAGCCCCGTGCGGTGTGAACACGCGGATCGCCGGTGTGTCGCTCGGCCTGGCGTCGAAGAAGTCGAGGAGATCAGAGATCTCCGCAAGCAACTGCTCAGCGGGGAGATCGGGGATCTCCGAGTCCGCGAGACGCTTGAGATACATGTGGGCGAACGGTTCGAGGAGCGCCCGTCGTTCCGGGGATACATCCTCCGGGATCACCTTGAGGAGCCTGTCGAGAACGTTTGGATTCGGTGCACTCGTACCGTGAGAACGGACCATACACGCGAGGCTAGACGCTTCGGCGTGCAGTCGCACGTCATCTTGTCCCCTCGCTGCAGCCGTCGCCTACCGTCGCCCCGGTACACGAGGGGTAACAGGGACAAATCCGACGCTCGAGCCCTGGTTCGGAGCCCTTTGCGGGAGTCCTCGCAAAGACCCGCAACCGATCGAAACCGGTCTCGCTATCTGAAGCGCCTGGCGAGATTCAGGCGAAGCGAAGGAAGCATCACGACGAGGACGATGGCCAGGCCTGCGGCGACGGCAATCAGGCCCGCGACACCCTGGCTCATCCCACCGTTCACAACGGTGTCATGGCACGTCGCGGTGAAGTTGCCGGCGTGTTCGCGGCCGCGCGAACCCCAGGTGACGCTCTGGCATGTTTCACGCCAGAAGATGCCGACGCCGGTGGCGATGAACGTCAACCCACCGATCGCTACAAACGCGCGTAGCAGCAGCATGTTGTTTACTCCTTGAATACGCAGAGGCCACACGACGACGGCCCTGCAAAGAATCGATAGGAAGTGTACGAGATAGTTCTCGATAGCGCTCAGATTCCGCGACCGGCGATATCGTCATGGGATGACTTCGATCGTCCTGCTCGTGATCATGTGGTGGACGAGCGCGCTGGCCGTCATCCGTGCCACGTTCCACCGATTGCTCCTCGGCCCCACGGTGCCGTCGTGGATGTGGAGGACGGAGTGGTTCGTCGCTATCGCTCGTGCAACGATCGAAGTGGCGGCCAGGGATCGACATGATGTGGTCGTCAACATGTTCGGCAGGCTCGTGCGGACACCCGTTCCCATACAGCTCCGGCACGAGATCCGGGTCAAGCGCACAAGGCTCGATGGCCTGCCCACCGACCATTTCATGAGACTCCCAGACGCCACCGACGCCGCCACCCTCCTGTACTTCCACGGCGGCGGGTACATATTCGGGAACCCTGGAACGCATCGCCAGTACGTCGCACACCTTGCTCACGCCACCGGCGCATCCGCATTCGCTCCTCAATACAGGCTTGCGCCACACTCCCCTTTCCCTGCGGCTGTCGACGATGCGATCACGGCATACGAGGCGCTTCTCGCGCGCGGCGTCAGACCAGAAACGATCATCGTCTCCGGCGATTCGGCAGGCGGGGGTCTCGCCCTCGCAATGGTCCACAGGGCGCGGTCACGGGGTTTGCCGCTGCCCGGGGGCATCGTCGTCTTCTCCCCGTACGGAGACCTCACACACTCGGGGTACACCATCGAGATCAACGCGGGAACCGATTACCTCCCGCTGTCTGAACTTCGTGAGCCGAACGACTTCTACGCGCCGGGCTTCGACCTCGAGAACCCTGAGATCTCGCCCGTCTTCGCGGACCTGACGGGCTTCCCGCCATTGCTGACCTTCGCAGGCGGGCGCGAGATGCTTCTCGACGACGCCGTCCGCTTGGACGCACGGGCGCGTACAGCAGGCGTGGACTCGACACTGGTCGTAGAAGAGGACATGATGCATGTGTGGCCGATAGCGCTGACATGGGAACCAGCGACACGGCGGACCTTCGAGACATGTGCAAAGTGGGTGTCCCTGAAGATGGGAGAGCCCTCGTAGCCGTCAGCGCACGGCTGTCGGTGTCGCGGGTATGCTGGCTCGATGCCGAACGCAGACCGCCCTGAATCGCTCGAATCGTTCCGACTGTCGTTCTCCTACGGCACACGCAGCGACCTCAACTTCAAGTTCTTCAAGTCCACGACAGACGACGATGCTGCATCGTTCCTCCAGGAACTCCTCCACCGCCTCGGCGATGCGTACGACACCGGTGATGTCGGGCCCTTGATCGAGGCCGCCTATCAGGCCCAGGTGAGGGGATACACGCCGGCTCCCGGCGCTCCTCCGCCGAAGTTCTCCTTCGAGGATGGCCCATTCGCCCCGGTTTCCACGGCAGTGGAGAACGCCACCGTCGGCCTTGTCACGACGTCGGGCCACTTCGTGGCCGGCGACGATCCCCAACCACTCGGGGAACCCGCCATGACTCAGGAAGGTGCCGAGAAGCGGATCGGTGAACTCCTCTCCTCCGCCCCATCTCTGTCGGAGATTCCGTCAGACACCCCGACCCGTGACCTGCGCGTCCGCCATGGCGGATACGACATCAGGTCGGCGTTGCGCGATCCGAACGTGACGTTCCCCATCGATCGCCTTCGCGAGGCCGACGAGGACGGCAGAGTCGGCTCCATCTCCTCCACGTTCTTCTCCTTCCACGGCGCTACATCCCACGGCAAGCTCCGTCAGGAACTCCCGGCCTGGATAGAGCGGATCCACGCCGAAGATGTCGATGTGATGCTCCTCGTACCTGTCTGACCTGTGTGCCACGTGTCGGTCGGACACGTAGCGAGGGCCATCGAAGAGTCAGGAATCCCAACGGTGACGATCGTGACGAAGGCGTTTGCACATCGGGCCCACGAGATGAAGCACCCGAGGGCACTGGTCGTGAAGCACCTCCTCGGGAGGTCGATGGGCGCGGCTCACGACACCGAGCGTCAATCCGATGTGCTCAACGCCGCTCTTGCGCTCTTCGAGTCAGCGTCAGACAACGCAACGATCGAAGAGTTCCCACACGCCTACCGCGCGGGAGCGTAAATCGTCAGAAGTCAGATGCCAGATGCGAGCCGTCAGCCGTCAGCCGTCAGCCGTCAGCCGTCAGATGGTCGGAAATCGTAGATCGTAAATCGCCAGAGCCTGGACAGGGACATCTGGTATCTGGAAGCGAGCGTAGCGAGCGATCTGGTATCTGGTTTCTGTAAGCGAGCCTGTGAGCGATCTGGTATCTGGAAGCGAGCCTGCGAGCGATCCGCGAGCGCAGCGAGCCTCTAGATCCCGAAGATGAGTTCGCGCAGGCGCACACGGCTGGTCGCGAACGTGTCGAGATCGACGCGAATCGAGCCGAGGCGGAGACCCCGCATGTGCTCACCGTGACGGGTCGCAACACGCACCGCATCGTCGGCGTGTTCGAGCACGCCGAGCCCGAGACACCGTCCGTGTTCGTCCTGAACACCAACGAGCATCCCATCGAGCCTCGCAACATCGAAGCCTGCAGGCAATGTCGGGGCGAACACGGTCGTCTGTACCCGCCAGCGCGGAGGATTGTCTCCCAGGTCCTTGTGGAACGCCGCCGCCCCTGCAAGCTGACGCTCCACCGGCGATTGCGGGATGATGCCGTCAGGAGGATCGATCTCCGCGACCCTGACCGACAGGAAGCGTCGCAACATACCGATCA
>JBDLIR010000236.1:0-4111 GCA_039714815.1 Actinomycetota bacterium
TGGAGCAGGCACCATGACCGAATCGAAGCGTGTTTCCGACGAGGTCACTCGATTGCACGACTTCTTCACGGCCTGGTATGCGGGAGAGCCAGGTCGGATGATCGACGAGTTCAGCAGATCACTCGACAAGGGTTTCTGGATCGTCGGCCCCGGCGGCGATGTGACGGGCTACGACGAGATCGTCGCGGCGGTAGCGGCGGGACACGGCGAGAGCGGGATGCGCATCGCAGTCGAGAACTTCCAGGTCGTACAGCTAGGTAGTGCCGTGGTGTGCAGGTACGACGAGGTGCAGACGACTGCACAGGAACGACGACGTCGCATCTCGACGGCGGTGATGGTCACCGATACGGACACGCCTGGTGGATACCGATGGATCAGTGTCCACGAGACGTGGGTGAACCCCTAGGTCGGAACCTCTACACCGTCGAGCAGATACTCGATCACGTGTGCGGCCGAGTACGTCGTTTGACCCTCAGGGACGAAACGTGCAACGCCTGCTGCATCGTCTCCCGATGTGATCAGCATGGGCTCTATCTCGCCGTCGCGTTGGATCTGGGGTAGGCCGACGTTCGATACGAGGGAGTTGCACAGACACTTTCTTCCAACGGTGTCGGCGATGTCTCCACCCTTCTTGACGTAGTCGTCCACAGGCTCGGCAGGGCATCGCCAGCCGATCGTGTGGTCTTCGCGCTCGTATCCGTGACGGAGGTAGCCAAGGTCACAGATCCTGGTGCGTTTCTCGTAGACACGAGGGTTCGTCAGCGTATGATCGAGCTCGATCACCTTGAATGGGAATCCGGTGGGGGAGGCGACCGCATCGGTGAACACGTCGATCGTCCCCTCCTGTGACGCATGGATGACGTCATCCTTGATGTCCTGCGTGAAGCCGGATTCCTGACAATACGCGAACGCCGTACCGACCTGGACGCCTGCAGCACCCTGGGCGAGTGCTTCGTTGACCATGTGGGGTTCTGCGTATCCGCCCGCCATCCAGAACGGCTTTCCGAGTGCCGCTATCGCTTCGAGGTTCGGGACGTCACGTTCCCCGTAGATCGGCTCGCCGGCTTCGGTGAAGTTCCCCTTCGCCCGCGGTGGCGCGTTGTGCCCGCCGGCAACGGGGAGCTCGACGATGAACCCGTTCACCTCACCGCTCGCCTTCGTGGCGAGCATCTTTGCAAGGACATGAGACGACACGATCGCTAAGAAATCTGGTCGCGGGAGATGCTCTATGACGCCCTTTGCGAATGCTTTGGGAGAGAACCTGACGAAAGGATCTCCCTCGCTCGTTGCGCCCTTGACATCGATCTTCATCTGCACGTCGAAGCCCTGGGCCAGGTTGTCGAGGATGCCAGGGATCGCACGCGGGATGCCTGCACCCATCAACACGTAGTCCACACCGGCGAGCATGGCACCGTAGAGAGATGGGATCGTCGGTACCTGGACCTTCTCGAGAAGATTGATACCAACGGCGTTCTTGTGGCCTTCCTTGGCGAGGAACACCTCCACGAAGTTCGCTGCAACGAGAAGTTCCTCGGTCTTGCGCGACGTCCTGTTGCTGACCATGGGCTTCGTCTTGAAACGGTCGTCGTTCTTCTTCCCGCCTTCGATGAAGTACCTATCGATGATCCTTTGCGCAATATCGGGGATCGGAAACGAAGCCAGCGCACGTCGTATGTGACCTTCGGGATCACCCATCTGAAGACGTCTCGCGAGGATGGCGTCGATGGCGGTACCTGAGATCACGCCGAGTTGTCCCGTGACGGAGACCGCACGCGCGAGTCGCCAATCGGATACGGCAGCGCCCATTCCCCCCTGAATGATGAGTGGTGGTTGGGATGTCATGGTAGGTTCCGCGTTTCCTGTCGTGGAGGCTAGGGCGTGGTCTCGGCGCTATGCGTCACGCTTTCGACCAGGCAACGATAGGTGTGGTTTCGTCGTTCGTCAGGAATTCTCCAGAAGCGGCGACACCCGGACCGATCTCCATAGCCACTACCTCGAGGAATCTGTCTCCCCGTCTCGTGAACCGCATAGCTATCGGCCGGGGCAGCGTTATCATCTGGCGACGATGAGCAATACCACTACGATGATCGTTGAAATTACCGAGAACGCACGAGAGAAGATCCTTGCGCTGCGCGAGGGAGAGGGCCTCGATGACCTCCACCTTGGCCTGCGCATCACCGGTGTCGGGCCACAGGGTTTCGTGTACGAGACGGCGTTCCTGAGAGCTGAGGACGTTGGAAGCACCGATCTCGTTGAAGACCATGACGGCCTACCCGTAGCCATAGCGCTTGACTCAGTCGAGACCCTCCGCGGAGCCGTTCTCGACCTCTCTGGCGACGGCACGGGGCCGGGGCTCGTGATGAGGAACCCGAACGTTCCGAGCCCAACGCTCGACAGTGGGGACCTCGGAGACCTCGAACTCACCGGTACCACGGAAGAGAAGGTACGCATGCTGCTGCGCGAGCGGATCAACCCCGCGATCGCGTCTCACGGAGGTATCGCGACACTGATCCGGGTCGAGGGGACGATCGCTCATCTCGAACTCGGAGGTGGATGCCAGGGATGCGGGCTTGCCGCGGTGACGCTTCGACAGGGAATCGAACGTGCGATTCTCGACGCGATTCCCGAGATCGAAGAGGTCGTCGACGTGACGGACCACGCGATGGGAACGAACCCCTTCTACGCCTGAGCCACCTGCACGACTTCGGTTGCGTCGATCAGATTGAGTACCTCGATCACTTCTTGGAGCGTGTCCGCATAGGCAGAACGTTCCGCGAGGGTCGCCGTCAAGAGGCCCCTGCTGTCAGCCGTCGCGACGCCTGACGCGAACAGGGTCGTCGATACCGCCTCGGATGTCTCGATCGCCCCAACCGCCAACAGTTGGTGGCCCATCCGGAGGCTCAATCCCTTGAGTTCGTCCGCAGAGACCTTCTCACCGCCCATTACGACCAGCGTTTCAGCTACGACGTAATAGGCCTCGAGGAACGGCCTGAGGACGATCGGACTCTTGGCGGGCCGCATCGCATCGACATCGATCTCCATGATCCCTGTCGACTCGTCAGATACACCGTATCTGCTGATCTCCGACCGGATCTGTTGCTCGAACTCGTGGGATGACGGGAAGAAGAACTCGAACTTCAGGAAGTTCCTGAGCCGGAGGGCGCGGCCCACGATCGCATCCTCGCTAAGGGGCAGGTCCTCGAGCATCAACATCCCGATCGCAAGTTCGACGATCCCCGTCGTTACGAAGAAGTGGATGATCGTGTTGCGGTAGTACGCAGCCGCAAGACGTTCGTCGGGTCCGATGACGTAGACACGCTCGGTCAACCCATCTACCCGACTCACGACGCCGCTTGAGACCAGCGCCTCAAGGGATTCCACAACGTCGTCGGTCGAGGAGAACGGGAGATCGAACGTCGTCGGGAGGTTCCGTTCGATGACGAAATCTACGAACGGTTCGAGTACCTTCATCGTCTCGGTGAGCGTGAGGCCACGATTCTCCTGTGAGAGCAATGCAAGCGTGACAAGGCTGATCGACGTGATCGGCGTGATGTCGTTGATGGCGTGGCTGATCTCAAATGCGAGCTTGGGAAGCACATTTCGACCTTCGGTGGAGTGCAGGTCGATGTCCCGATCGACGTGTTCGCTCATCATGATCGGATCGCCGAAGCGCAGATGGATGCTGCCGTTCTTGTGCTGGAGACCCATGATGAACTTGATCGCCCAACCGAGTGACTCACTCTCTTTGGAGCGGCCCCTTTGCTCGGCCGCGTACGACGAGATATCGGTGATCTGGTCATAGTTGATCGATACGGGGACCAGGGCGACATCGTCTGCGATCCCGCGCTGGTACGAATCCGTGACATACGCCAGCATGCCGAGCTGGGGCTCCCTGAGCTTGCCGCTGCGTGACCTGCCGCCCTCGATGAACCACTCGAGGGTGAACCGCTTCTCGAGCAGATAGTCGAGGTACTGACGGAGAACGAACTTATATGGCTCGTTGTCCTTGAAGGACCGCCGGATGAAGAAGATCCCGGAGCGTCGCAGGAGCGGGCCGACGAGGAGGAAGTTCATGTTGATGCCGCCAGCCGTATGGTTGAGCGGAAGCATG
>JBDLIR010000237.1:0-4090 GCA_039714815.1 Actinomycetota bacterium
TACCGTGAATACACGGTGATGGACGAGGGTGAGGGACTCGGTGTGAAGGCCAGACCTGAGACCGGTCTCGGGATTCTCTCTGGAAGGGGATCCGAGCCGAGGTCGATCCTTCTCAAGGACCTGCCACGGCATCTCGCCAACCGGTACACCGGCGGAGACCTGCTCGTCATCACGAAGACCAACCGGCACGCAACAGTGCACAGAGATGCCCGTATGGACTACGTCGGCGTCAGGCGGATCGACGCAGATGGCGTGATGGTCGCTGAACTCAGGTTGCTGGGATTGTTCACGTCCAAGGCGTACCTCACACCCGCCGCCGAGATCCCGGTTCTGCGACGGAAACTGCAGCAGGTGCTCGAACTGCAGGATGTGATCGAGGGATCACACGATTACAAGTCGATCATCCAGCTCTTCGAGACCTTCCCCAAAGACGACCTCTTCGCAACCGCGGTCGAACCGTTGAGCGAGACGCTCGGCGAACTCGTCGAGACGGAGGAGAACCAGGCTGTCCGCCTGTTCGTGCGCAGAGATCTGCTTGACCGTGCGGTCAGCGTGCTCGTCACACTCCCTCGGGATCGCTTCAACGCCGCGCTACGCAAACAACTACAGGTGCTCTTCCTCGAGCGGTTCGTCGGTACATCGATCGACTACAGGCTCGCCCTCGGCGAATCGGGCGATGCGCGCATCCACTTTTCCGTGTGGACCGCTGAAGGAGCGCCGCTCGACATCGATGTCCTGGAACTCGAACGCGAAGTGGTTGCGCTGGCGCGCAGCTGGGACGACCGCGTGCTCGATGCCTTGATCGGGCTGATCGATGAATCCACCGCACGCAGCTTGTGCGACACGTGGACACCCGTGTTCCCTGACTACTACAAGACGTCGACGGCGATCCGCCTCGTCACAGGGGACATCCTCGCACTCGAGAAGCTGATGGAATCCGATGAGGAACTGCTCGTCGGTGTACAGAACGAGACCGGCACAGGCAAAGCACCGACCGAACAAGAGCGTTTGACTCGCATCACGGTGTACCGCAAGTCGGGGAAACTCAACCTTTCGATGATGATGCCGCTGATGGAGCATCTCGGGTTGATCGTCGTTGAGGAGGTTCCCACCAGGCTCAAGACCGACACGGGTACGTTCATCCATGATTTCGGTGTGCTCAGTGCCGGCGGCGAGCAACTCGACATCGAAGAGGTCGGAGAGCGGATCGCTGCCGGTATCAAGGCGGTTCTCGGCGGAACGGCCGAGTCCGATTCCATGCAGCGGCTGCTGGTTTCGAGCGGTCTCACACACGATGAACTGACGATCCTGCGTGCGTACAGGAGCTACTGGCATCTTGTCACACCGGCGTTCTCAAAGGGCTACATCGACAATGCGTTCGCGGCGCACCCGCGTATCGGTGAGGCCATCGTACGGCTCTTTGAGGCTCGCTTCGGAATCGACCCGGATGCGCGTGCCCCGGACGTGATCGTCGATGAGGTCACCGCGTATCTCGAAGAGGTCAGGTCTCTCGATGAGGATCGGATCCTGCGCGGCTTCCTCGGGCTCGTTCTCGCAACGGAGAGAACGAACATGCTCGTTGAGGGCAGACAGTCGCTGTCGCTCAAGTTTTCATCGGCGCTCGTCCCCGACATGCCGGAACCGAAGCCACTGTTCGAGATCTTCGTCTACTCCCCGATGATCGAAGGGGTGCATCTACGGGGCGGCATGGTCGCCCGCGGGGGATTGCGGTGGTCGGACCGTCGTGAGGACTACCGCACGGAGGTCCTTGGCCTGATGAAGGCACAGATGACCAAGAACGCGGTGATCGTGCCGACCGGTGCAAAAGGCGGATTCGTGGTCAAGGAGTCCGCGGACCCGTCGCGGGCATCGTACGACGAGGTGAAGGCCGGTTACGAGATCTTCATCCGGGGCTTGCTCGATGTATCGGACAACAGGGTCGCCGCCGACGTGGTCGCACCCGACGGTGTGTTCCGCCATGACGGTGACGACCCCTACCTGGTCGTGGCCGCCGACAAAGGGACTGCCACGTTCTCTGACACGGCGAACGACCTCGCGCAGGAGTACGGGTTCTGGCTCGATGATGCGTTCGCGTCGGGGGGTTCAGCCGGATACGACCACAAGGCGCTCGGTATCACGGCACGGGGAGCTTGGGAATCCGTGCGCAGGCATTTCATGGACCTCGGCATCGACGCAGACAACGAGGAGATCACCGCGGTGGGGATCGGGGACATGTCAGGAGACGTGTTCGGCAACGGGATGTTGATCTCGAAGAACCTGAAACTGGTGGCTGCCTTCGACCACAGGGACATCTTCATCGACCCGGACCCCGACCCTGGTGTGGCGTGGGAGGAGCGCAACAGGCTCTTCAACCTTGGTCGCTCGTCGTGGGCCGACTACAACACCGATCTGATATCGGCCGGTGGCGGAGTGTTTTCACGTTCCGCCAAGCGCGTCGAGCTCACACCGGAGATGCGAGACGCGCTCGGCACCGCTGACACCGCCCTGACTCCGTCGGACCTGATCCGCAAGGTGTTGACTGCGCCGGTCGACCTGTTGTGGAACGGCGGCATCGGCACCTACATCAAGGCACGCGGCGAGTCGAGCGAGGGTGTTCAGGACCGCTCGAACGATGCGGTGCGCGTGAACGGCCGCGACCTGCGTGCCAGGGTCGTCGGAGAGGGAGGGAACCTCGGCCTCACGCAACTCGGTCGTATCGAGTTCGAGCATCGCGGCGGCCATGTGTTCACTGACTTCATCGACAACTCGGGCGGCGTCCATGCCTCCGACAGGGAGGTCAACCTCAAGATCCTGCTCCGCATGGCCGAGTCTTCCGGCAAGATCGACAGGTCAGAGCGCGATCAGCTGATCGAATCCGTGTCCGATGACGTTGTCAAAGCGATCCTGTACGACAACTTCCTCCAGGCCCAGATCATCTCGCAGCGTTCCGCCACGTCGGCGAGGTTCATCGAGGCGTACGCGGATCTCATGGACAGGCTCGAACGCGACGGGATACTCAACCGCGAGATCGAGTTTCTTCCGTCGACCGAAGAGGTGCTGCAGCGTGCACGCGAGGGTGCCGGGATGGCGAGGCCGGAGCTCGCAGTGCTCCTGGCGTATGCGAAGCGGAGCCTGACGGACCTGCTCCTGGCATCATCGCTCCCCGACGATCCTCACTTCGAGGCCGATCTGTTCGGCTACTTCCCTCCGGCGATCGTTGAGCGGTTCCCCGACGAGATCCGAGATCACCCGTTGAGGCGTGAACTCATCTCTACGATCGTCGCCAATCAGGTTCTGAACTCGCAGGGTTCAACGTTCTACTCGAGGATCCGAACCCTTACGGGCGCGCCGGCTGCCGCGATCGTGCGTGCATACCGGATCGCGAGGCTGGTCACGGATGCCGAGCAGCGGTGGGCAGATATCGAGAAGCTCAACGGGACGGTGGACGCGACCACCGCTCGGTCGATGCTCAAGGACGTCGACGGGCTCGTGACACAGGTGAGTCGCTGGTATCTGAACAATCCGTCAGACGCCACGATCGATGAAGCGGTTCAACGAGACAGGAACGACTTCTCCACACTCTCGAACGACCTGCCCAAGATCCGTTCGGCTTCGTGGCGGGCACCGTACGAAGCCGTCGTCGATGAATTCGTCGGAAACGGTGTCCCGCACGAGCTGGCCACCCGGCACGCGTATCAGCGTGCGCTGCGGCGCGGCCCTGACATCGTCGACCTCGCCCATCATTCGAATCGGCCGGTCGCCGAGATCGCAGCGCTCTACACGAAGTCGAGCAACGTGCTGCGCATCGGCTGGCTGGAACGCCAGATCCGCCTGCTGCCCGGCTCCACACCGTTCGACAGGCTTGCGATCGAGTCTCTCCGAGACGACCTCCTCGAACTGCGCCACGACATCGTCGCAGCCGTCCTCGAGGAAGCCGACGGTTCGATCGATGCGTACCTCGAGATCTATGACCGGGCTATGCCGAGACTCGAGCGCTGGTACATGTGGCTCGCACGCGAGGGCATCCTCGATGTGGCAGCCGCGGTCATCGCTGTCCGCCGCCTCCGCCAACTCCTGCTTGGTAATTAGG
>JBDLIR010000238.1:0-4087 GCA_039714815.1 Actinomycetota bacterium
CCACGTCGAACGTGTCGTCGGCGTCGAGGCGGAAGGTTCTCGCCACATGGACCTCGGCGACCGCCTCGAACTCCCCGCTCGGAGACAGGTACGAACCATCGTTCATATCGATCTGGTTCACATCGGGTTGGCCGCTCGTCGGCACGCCGATGAGCCTCCCGCGGAGGGTCTCCACTCCGATCGAGATCGGCAGGTCTGCCGTGTGGCGGACGGTCACCGCTTTGACGCCCGGGAGATCCCGAAGCGTATCCGGAAGGGACGGATCACCGCCGGTGATCGTCATGTCGGCGAATGCAAGTCGCTCGTACGTCTGCTCGTAGCTTGCTGTGAGATTTCGGTAGGAGTCGTAGGTAGCGGCGAACATCATGACACCGATGACGACCGTGGCACCGACGGCGAGGAACTGCCATCGCTGATGCTGCATGTCCCTCCGCCGTTTGCGAGAGAGGTAGCTCACCAGCGGAGCTCCGAGGCCGGTGCCGGATTTCCGTTGGTGTCATCCCCGACGATCCTGCCGTCGCTGAGACGGATCACCCGATCGGCCATCTCTGCGATCGTCGAGTTGTGGGTCACCAGGAAGACGGTCCGATTCGCTCCCTCCGTCGTTGACTTGAGGAGGTCGAGGATCGTCCGGCCGGTTTCCAGGTCGAGCGCACCGGTCGGCTCATCACAAAGGAGCAGGGGAGGGTCCTTGACGATCCCGCGGGCGATAGCGACGCGCTGCTGTTGCCCTCCCGACATCTGGCCGGGGAAGTGAGCCATGCGATCGGTGAGCCCGACGTCGTCGAGCACGGTGTCCGATCTCCCCTCTGCACCATCACCTGTGATCTCGGCGATGAGCGCGACGTTCTCGTGCGCGGTGAGTGTTGGGACCAGGTTGTAGAACTGGAAGACGAATCCGACCGTTGATCTGCGATATTCGGTGCGTTCCTTCTCCGACATGTCGGCGATCTCCGCACCGTTCACCCTGAGGCTGCCGGAGGTCGCTGGCTCGAGTGCCCCGATCTGGTTGAGCAATGTCGTCTTGCCGGAGCCTGAAGGACCGAGGAGGACAACGAACTCGCCTGCGCTGATCGTGAACGAAACGGCATCGAGCGCCACTGTCGCCGTGTCGCCCTCTCCGTAGATCTTTGTCAGATCCCTGGCTACAACGATCGGTGTGCTCACGGTTGTCCTCTGTCCGATTGAATCCACTCGACTTGGAGCCTATCGGTGGGGGACCTGCATGTTGCTCATCAGGATCAAGCGTTGTTCGCATTCGATGGCTCGGTTGGATGTTGAACGAACGCGGGTTCTGTGTTAGCGGTAGTGTTGCTCCTCATGGAGAACTTCACTTGGCCAGATGTACTTGGACCTCTCACATGCGGTGAGGACATCGGACGACACAGGGCTGCCGCTGCCGTGGGCGAGATCATGGCCGGCGAAGCCACACCTGCGCAGATGGGGGCGTTCCTCGCAGCGATGCGAACCAAGGGTGAATCGGCCGACGAGATGGCCGGCATGGTGGATGCGATGATGGACGCCGCTGTGACAGTCGATATCCCCGGGGCCGTGGACATCGTCGGCACAGGGGGCGACGGATTCGGCACGTTCAACATCTCGACGACCGCGGCATTCATCGCTGCGGGCGCGGGGGTCAAGGTTGCCAAGCACGGCAATCGCGCGGCGTCGTCCATGACAGGCTCAGCCGATCTACTCGAGGCCTTGGGGGTGGATCTCGAACTTGGTCCGGACGACGTGGCGGCGATGATCGACGAAACAGGCTTCGGATTCTTCTATGCGCCTCGCTATCACCCGGCGATGCGCCATGTCGGCCAGGCGAGGCGGGAACTCGGGGTTCGCACGGTGTTCAACTTCCTGGGTCCGCTCTGCAATCCTGCAGGCGCCCGGATGGCCGTCGGCACCTCCGAGGCCTCCATGGCAAGGCTCATGATCGGTGTCCTCGAGGCCCGCGGTGTGGACCGTGGATTCGTGGTTCACGGCGAAGATGGTTTGGACGAGATGACAACGACAGCCCCGACGCGGATCTTTCGCCTTCTGGACGGCGAGATCACTGAGGCAGAGTTCACGCCCGAGGACTTCGGTGTCGAGCGGGCATCGATCAGCGACCTCATCGGTGGCGACGCTGAGCAGAATGTCGCCATCACCCGTTCGATCCTGAACGGCGTGCGCGGCCCTCGCCGGGACATCGCCCTCGTCAACGCTGCGCCAGCGATCGTACTGGCTGACCTGGCCGACGGTTTCGTGGAAGCGATGCAACTTGCCACCGAGTCCGTGGACAGCGGAGCGGCCGCAGCGGTCCTCGATCGGGTGATCGCGTTCAACAAGTCGTCCACGTAAACCGTATCGCCTTGTAGCGTGGCGCTCGTGAACCGAATCCTGATGTTGGCAGCGTTCGCTGCGTTGACTGCCTCCTGTGCCGGCGCGACGGTCGACGAAGCTGCGGACACGCGCGTTGCCGCCGAAGTCCCGGCGACGAGCACCTCGACCCTGCCGGCGCACACGCAGGCAGATGAGAGTTCGGATGAGGATTCACCGAGTCGCGCTTCGGACAATCCAGCTTTGGCCGGTACGACCACGACAACTGAGGCAGTCACGGAAGAGAAGGAGGCGAGTCCTCCGCCAGATGGCGAGCCCGCGCCAGACTTCGTGCTTGACCTCGGTGAGGACGGAGGTGAAGTCTTCGCGCTGTCTGCGGAGACGAAGCCTGTCTTCATGATCTTCTGGGCCGAGTGGTGAGGTTCCTGCAGGCGGGAGTTGTCCGTCGTCGCCAAGTTGGCCTCTGAGTATCAGGGCAAGGTGGCGTTCGTTGCCGTTGCCGGACGGTCGAGCATGGAAAAGACAGCGGCTGTGGCCGGCGATCTATTGAACAGGAACGTCGAGTGGGGACTCGACGACAGCGTATGGGACTTGTACGGCATTCGGGGCCAACCGACGACTGTTGTCATCACACAAGGCGTTGTTGTCGATCAGTGGTCCGGCACGACAAGCGAGGACGTCCTCACAGCTCGCATCAATGACCTGCTCGCATTGTGATCGCAGCCACCGAGGGGTCAACTCTGTGTGTGGCGGAATCTGATGCACCGTCACGAGCCGCTCAGGTAATCCAGATCCGTGGGTAGGTTGTCGGCCATGCAGCGCCTCCCTCTGATTCTCGCGACGTTCGCTCTCTTCGCCGCGGCCTGTTCGAGCACCCCGATCGCGGAGACCAGCGACACACTTCCGGGAACCTCGGCGACGGAATCCTCCGAACCAGAAGAGCCTGTCCAGACGACGGCGTCGTCGTCGAGTCCTGTGTTGGACGGCCCGGTGGCGCCCGATTTCGTGCTGCCCCTCGAACCGAGCGGATCGTTCGTCCTCAGCCAGGAAGTGAAGCCCGTCTATATGGTCTTCTGGGCAGAGTGGTGACCAACATGCCGGCGGGAGTTGCCCGTCATCGACCTGGTAGCAAACGACTACCTCGACGAGGTGAAGTTCATCGCTGTCGCTGGCCGGAGTGATCTTACAGCCACCCAGGAACAGGCCAAAGTGCTGTTCAGCACGAACCTGCGGTGGGGTCTCGACGACACGATCAGGAGTCTCTACAACATTCCGGGGCAGCCGGCTTCCGTGCTGATTGTCGATGGTGTCATCGTCGACATGTGGTTCGGCGCCGTGGGTGAAGCGGTTCTCCGCGAGCGGCTCGACAACCTGGTGGCCCTCGCAAGCTGACGCCACGGGACGTTATGCGTCGTGCGTCGTGCGTCGTGCGTTCGTCTTGGTCATCACTGCCCAGGCCGCGAGCCCGAGGCCGCCAACGACAGCCGCTGCATACAGCCAAACGGGTCCGCCGGTGAGGGAGACCCGCATCGGCTCGGTCACGAGTCGCGCTGCGCCGGCCGCCGCAAGAGACAAGCCTGCGGGAGCACCGAGCGGGGGTCGGCCTTTCTGCTTCCACAGGGCGATGCCGATTGCCGCCGCCAGGAAAAGGGCGGCAGCGTAGATCTCAACAGGATGGCGCGTGACATCACTTCCGGGTGCAGCCGATGCCCATGGCAGGCTCGACACGGTCCCGAGCCACGACCCTGTGATGAGCGACCCGAGATGC
>JBDLIR010000239.1:0-4076 GCA_039714815.1 Actinomycetota bacterium
TCTCTTCTGCAGACTTGGCCTTGTCGACGTCACTCTGAGTTTGAGCAGACGCGGGCACAGGCGCGACCGCAAGCAGTGCAAGCACGAGCAGCGGCATGAGGAGACGGGGGAGAGACAGGGGTTTCATACTGAAGGCTTGAGGGTACTCCTGTTGTCCGAGTAGCGCATTGTGAAGAGGAAGGAAGCCGTCAGCCGTCAGCGGAAGAGCCATTCTTCGCTCTCCACCCGCCGCAGTACCAAGTACCAAGTACCAAGTACCTCCTTTCCACTATCTCACGACGAACGAGAGCTTCACCGTGACCTCATATCGGGCAACTCTCGCATCACGAATCGTTGCTGTCTGGCGTATGACTTCGACGCTCGAGATGCCTTTGATGCTCTCAGACGCCTTCGACACCGCCTGGGCAAGCGCATCTTCGAAGCTGTTCGCAGAGACGCCCATGATCTCGATGATCTTCACTGCGTTCGTATCGAGCCGATCTGGCATAGGACCTCCTGTTCGAGATGCTAGGCGCATGCCAACCGTGAGCATGTACGCTTTTGTTACGTGACCCAAGATGTGACCTTCGCCCCGAGACGCAACACGGTGTCCCCGCTCGCTGGTGGACTCCTCGGGTTGGTGTATCCAACGATCCTCGTAGGTGTGGCTTTGTCCGTTGGCTCCAGGCGGGGTGGTGACATGGGCGACTTCGCTGCAGCGATGGCGGGGTCGGTGCTGTTCCTCATAGCAGCCCCAACCGCGTGGGTCATGTCGTTCTCGTTCATCGACGTAACGAGATTCACGATTCTGGTATTCGGCATCGTGACGAGCTTCCCGTTCTGGTTCCTTCTCGGAACCGGCCTAGCCAGGGGCGCGAGCTTGTGGGCGACGTGGGCCGTGCGATATGTGGTCGTGTCCATCGCTTGGACCGTGTTCAACCTTTTGGTGTTCGGCTTCGTTGCGAGCCTGGCCTTGTAGCGGGTAGGTTGTGCGCATGGATCTCTATGAAGCTTTGTATACAACGCGGGCCATGCGCCGCGTATCTTCGGACCCCGTCCCTGCTGGTGTCGTTCAGGCGATGCTCGATGCGGCCGTGCGGTCCCCGTCTGGCGGCAACGCACAGAACTGGCGGTGGCTGACGGTTACGGACCGTCAGACGGTTGCTGCACTCGGTGCGCTCTATGCCGAAGGCTGGGAGGAACTCAACGCAACCCTCTATAAGGGCAAGAAGGAGGCGGCGATAGCAAGCGGCGACGAGGCGACCAAGCGGGTTCTGTCTTCGTCTCAGTGGCTTGCCGACAACTTCGACAAGGTTCCCCTCGTCGTGCTCCCATATCACCGCAATGACCCGACTGGGGCATCGATCTACCCGGCGGTCTGGAGTCTCATGCTCGCTGCGAGGGGCCACGGAGTGGGTACGACGCTCACGACCATTCTCGGACTCTTCAAACATGCTGAGGTTGCGGAGCTTCTCGGTGTCCCGCTGGACAAGGGCTGGCAGAACGCTGCAGCGATACCGTGCGGCTACCCCCTCGGTCGCTGGGGCGTGGCAAGACGCGCACCCGTCCATGAAGTCGTCTACGAGGAGCAGTGGGGAACAGAGCCCGAATGGCAGGTGAACGAGCCGGTGTGGGAAGAGTGAAGAGCTTTCCGCCTTCCGCTTCTCTCCCCCGGCTCTTTGGACGGGGGAGATGTCGAGGAACGAGACAGAGGGGGAAACCAAGTCGTACCACTCAGCTCGCGCGCAACCTGAGTGGGTCATCATGGCTTCCCCCTCCGACCTCGCTGCGCTCGGCCACCTCCCCCACTCCGTGAGGGAGGGAAAGAACGTGATCCAGGATCCGTCCAAGTACTGAGCACCAAGGACCAAGTACTTCTTGCTGACGGCTGACAGCTGACGGCTGACGGCTCTCTTCTGTGCTCCGACTTACGATTTCCTGATCGCTGCGAGGTGGCTCAACTGGCCCGTGAATCCCTCATCGGTTGCGAGGTCATCGACGGTGCGAGGGTTACGCAGGCGCCAGTTGGGTCGCTCCAGATAGGTGCCCGGAACGTTCTGGCGGCGTTCCTCCATCAGCAGATCGTCGAGGTTGAGCAGTGCAATCGCAGCGTCCGTACCTGCGATCCATTCCATCAGAGCGTCACGGGTCGCCATCGGGCCGGACGTCGAGAAATAGCTCTCCAGATTCGATACCGCGCTTTTTCGCGATTCGCGTTCATGAACCGCACGTTCGTCATCGAAGATTCCGAGATCGACCATGTCTGAGATGTCGAGACCCTTCCACCACGCGGCAAAGGCCGGGGTGTCATGGCTCGACATTGCGATGAGATCCGTCGGCGCGGGGACATGCGGTCCATCCTGAGCAACGGTCATGCCAAGAAGCCCATGCTCTTGGAGTCCTTGCCCGATCCGGGGTGGCACGGTGCCGAGGTTCTCACCAACGATCCCGGTGCCTGCCCTCGACGACTCGATACAGATGATCGCGAACATCTCCTCGGTCGGTTGCATGACATACGCGCCCTGGTTCGCCCCGGCACCTCGCGGCACCCACCACGTTCGGTGGATGCCCATGACGTGGTCGATGCGTAGCAGGCCGGCCACGCTCAGCTGGTGCCGGATCGCCTTGCGGAAGTTCGTATGGCCATCGGCGCGCGCCGCCGAGGGAATCGTTGCGGGCAACCCCCAATCCTGGCCTCCGACGAAGAGCGGATCTGGTGGTGCACCGAGCCCTGCGCGCGCGAACAACTCCGGTTGATCCCAGATGTCGTACCCGTCAGGATGGCAACCGATCGGGAGGTCGAGATACAGATACTGGCCGCGATCGCGAAGACGCTCGGACATGCCCGAGAG
This sequence comes from Actinomycetota bacterium, assembly GCA_039714815.1. GTDB lineage: Bacteria > Actinomycetota > Acidimicrobiia > Spongiisociales > UBA5794 > JAMBLL01. Next base: position 2,832 of record JBDLIR010000239.1, read on the forward strand.
CTGCAGGTCCATGAGCCACTGGACCGTTTCGTGGTATCTGACTCGCTCCGGGGGCGGCTCGGCGCCTTGTGGCCAGCCAGCCGGATTGATGCCGTAGCGTTCACCGAGTGCCCGGAACCTTGCGTAGTCGACCATGTCGGGCATCCGGCGCAGGTAGCTCTCTACTCTGGACCGCAGCTGCGGGGAATCGGAGACGTATCGGGCGTAGCGCGCCAGGGATTCACGGATCCGAGAGCCCGTTCCTTCGTAGTCGACCCACAACGGATCGGTTCCACGGTGTTGAGGATCCTCGGACCATCCTGGTACCGACGAGAAATCCACGAACAGTTCGCTCCACGCCCGCCGTGACACTGGAGCGTAGGGAGATGGCTGGTCGGGGAAGGTCGCGAGGAGAGGCAGGGTTCCGACGATCTCGATGCCGGCATCGTGGCACATGTCCGCAATCACGTCCATCTCGGCGATGGTGCCGATTCCCCTTTGGCTCGAAGAGTCTCTCAGTGAGTACATGGGGGCAAGAAGCCCGAGTGCGTGCCGCGGCCAAGGGTGAGCCACCACTGGCGCCGAGAACACATGAGCTGTGACGCTTCCGCCGTTGATCAACAGCTGGTGGTAGCCGGTCGGGAGTTCGTTGGTGACTCGCATCGCCTCAGCTGACACCTCGACCGGTATCACCTCTCCGCTCTCCAGAACCACGGTGGCTTCCGTCACGTCGAAGCTGACCGCAGGGATCGTCAAGAGACCGTCCCACGCAACGAGAACGGGTTCGATGCGCGGGCGGTTCTGACGGATTTCGGAGGCTGCTTCGACGATGGACCGCTCGCTGTCGAGCGATCGACCCGTCACGGCAGCAAGCACACCGAGGAGGTCTGCCTCCGTCACTGTCTGCGGATTACCCCAGGCATCTACCCAGGTTGTGGCGACACCAGCCTCACTGGCGAGATGTTGGACTACCGGGTTGAGAGATTCTTCGATCACGGAGTCAGCCTACAAGCATCAGCCACCAGCCAACAGATGCCAGATGCCAGATGCCGGATGCCAGATGCCAGATGCCAGAAGTCGGAAGGCGGAAGGCTTCTTTCCCTCCCTCACGGAGTGGGGGAGGTGGCCGAGCGCAGCGAGGTCGGAGGGAGAGACCACGATGATCCACTGAGCTTGTGTGCGAGCTGAGTGGCACGACTCGGCTTCCCCCTCTGTCTCGTTCCTCGACATCTCCCCCGTCCAAAGAGCCGGGGGAGAGAAGCGGAA
>JBDLIR010000240.1:0-4057 GCA_039714815.1 Actinomycetota bacterium
TCGTGGTGCGCGCCCTCGACGCCATGGGTGCCACACCGGACGTCCTCTTCTACCTCCTTCCCGGCAACCATGACCCGCTCGATGCTTCGTCCGTGTTCCGATCCGAGACGTTCATCGCCCGGCGTCCTGCCAACGTCGTCGTCCTCGACGGAGAGGAGCCGGTCGACGTCGGAGATGGTGTGCGGATCGTCGCAGCGCCATGGACGAGCAAGAAGCCGCTCGTCGACCTCGTCAACCAGGCAATCTCGGACGCACCCGACTTCGACGGCGCGACGATCGTCGTCGGGCACGGAGCTGTAGACGTACTCTCGCCAGACGCCGCCGAACCCGCCCTCATCCGGGTGGCAGACATCGAATCGGCGATCGGCAACTCGCAGGTCCAGTACGTAGCCCTTGGAGACAGGCACTCCACGACCGACGCGGGGGACACGGGCAGGATCTGGTATTCGGGAGCGCCCGAACCCACGTCGTTCACCGAGACGGACCCGGGGAACGCTCTCATTGTGACCCTCGATGGCTCCGACATCACGATCGTGCCACATCGCATCGCCAGGTGGGAGTTTCGGCAACTCGAGTTCGACCTGCAGAGCCCTGAAGACATCGAAAGCCTCAACGATGGGCTGGCGAGCATCGACGACAAGGCGAGGACGATCGTGCGCCTCGTCCTCGTCGGACAACTCTCGCTCGCGGACAAGGCGCGCCTCGATGGTGTTCTCGAACATCACAGCGACCTCTTCGGATCTCTGAACACCTGGGATCGTCACACCGACCTCGTTGTGCTCCCCTCAGACGACGACTTCGGTTCGCTCGGGCTCTCGGGATTCGGCTCCGATGCCCTCGACGGCCTCGTATCGATGGCAAACGGAGAGGGTGAGGAGGCCGCGACAGCGATGGACGCGCTCGGCCTCCTGTACCGGCTGTCGGGAGTCTTGAAATGAGAGTACGCCGTATCTCGCTGCGGAACTTCGCGGGTGTCGAGGAATCCGAGGTGACGTTCCCCGCCGACGGTGTCACCGTGATAGAAGGGGAGAACGAGGCTGGGAAGTCATCGCTGCTCCAGGCCCTCGACGCGATCATCGAGTACGCCGACAATTCAGCGAGCCGCAAGATCAAGGATCTTGTTCCTGTTGGACGGGATGTGGGCCCGGAGGTCGAGGTCGAGATCGAAACAGGTGACTACGCGTTCACGTACCGCAAACGCTGGGTCCGAGACCGCGAGACAGTTCTCGAGATCAACAAGCCGTCGCACCAGCAACTCACAGGCCGCGACGCCCACGACCGGGTCTCGGAGATCGTCAGAGATACGCTCGACGCCGATCTGTGGAAGGCATTGCGACTCGATCAGGGCACAGCGCTCGAGCAGGCGACCTTCGAGGGTTCTGCCCTCGGGCGTGCCCTCGACGCAGCCAGCGGCGGAGACGCTACCGGTGACCATGAGGATGCCCTTTGGGACCGCATTGAAGTGGAGTACGCCCGGTACTGGACGAAGACCGGGAAACCGAAGGAGGATCTCGCAAGTGCCGCGGGGGAACTCGATGATGCAAGGGAAGCCGCCGCGGACGCCCGGGCCCACATGCGGTCGCTCGATGACGACAGTGCCGAGGTTGCCAGGCTGACCGCTCAGGCCGACGTACTCGAGACCGCGGCGAACGACGCCGAAACGGAAGCCAGGGAACTCGAGGTGCGTCGGGGCGAGGTCACGGAAACACGGCAAGCCCTTGACGCTGCAGTCGCTCAACGGAGCCTGGCTCTCGCGGCGTTCGAGAAGGCCAGGTCGAATCGTGAGAGGCGTGCGGACCAGGTCGAAGCTGTCGAGACGGCCGAGGATGCGCTCGAGGAGATCGAACGCGAGGCCTCCGAGGCTGAACCGGAGCGCGATGTGCTCACAACAGCCGTCGCTTCGGCCGACGAGGAGGGCAGTGCGGCGCGCAGATCCCTCGAGGCGGCCCAGAGCGCCAGAGAGCAGGCGCGTCGGGACGCCGAATTCCGGCGGTGGGAGATCGAGGTCGTTCAGCTCAGAGGCCGTAGGACACGAGTAGATGAAGCCCGCAAGGAACTCACAGACGCGGCAGGCACCATCGAAGCGATCGTGATCGATGAGGAATCGCTCGGCGAGATCGAACAGGCCTACTTACGAGTCGTCGAACTCGGTGCCGCCGTGGACCGTGCGCTCCCGGTTGTACACATCGAAGCCAAGAGCGAGATTGCTCTGACGATCGACGGAACGGACGCAGGTCTATCGGCCGGTGAAGCGAGAGAGATCACGACGCATGGACGCACAGAGGTCGTCCTGCCCGGTGTCATCGAGTTCGTGGTCACGGCTGGCTCAGATGGGACCGACATCGTCGAGGAATCTGAGCAGGCGGTGAAGGATTTCGTGGAGAGATGTCAACGCGCGGGAGTTTCGGGGTTCGAGGAAGCCCGATCACAGTTCGACCTGAAGACCGACGCTGAGAGGACCCGCACGCTCGCACACGACACGATCACACGCGACCTCGACGACCTGACATTTGAGGAACTCGTTCACAAGGTCGACAGTCTCACGTCACGAATCGCTGGCTACCTCGACACTCGAGGAGACGAGCCCGAGCTACCACCGGACCATTCAGCAGCACAAGAGGCCGAGAAGCATGCACAGGAGATACTCGACAAGGCCATCGAGGCTGCCGAACACGCCACCCAGAGTGCTGCCACAGCCAGAGGGAGGCTCAACGACCTGGAAATGGCGACAGCGGGCCGCGAGGGCAAACTCGAGATCGCCCGCAACGCGGTCACCTCAGCGAGCGCCGTGCTCGAAGCTGCCAGGAAGGAACTGTCGGATGAGGCCATCACGATGGCCCTGGAGGATGTCAGGAAAGCGTCTGACGATGCCGAACGTGTGGTCGTCGATCTCGAGAAGCAACTGCGCAACCTCGATGCGGGAACGCTCGATGCGCTTCTCGAGAATGCTATGGCCCGCAGAAATCGGAGCAGGACCGACCTCACCGACCTGGTCGAGCGGAGGAAGGAACTTGAGATCGGCCTCCGGATAGAAACGGAACGGGGGCCTGCGCGACTCCTCGATGAGGCCGAAACTACCCTCGTCGAAGCCGAGCGTCGCCATGAGGCGATCGACCGAAGGGCAGCAGCAGCCTCATTGCTGTATCGGACGTTCAAGGAGCACCGAAGCAAGGCCCGCCGGCGATACATCAAGCCGTTCCGCGACGAGATCGAGCGGCTCGGGCGCATCGTCTTCGGCACCTCGTTCGAGGTATCTCTGGCTGAAGACCTCTCCGTCGAATCAAGAACACGTGATGGCGAGACGCTCTCGTTCCACCAACTCTCTACCGGTGCCCGGGAGCAACTCGGCGTTCTCTCCAGGCTCGCTTGCGCCATGCTGGTATCAGACGACGGAGGTGTCCCGGTCGTACTCGACGATGCGCTCGGCTGGACGGACCCGGCGCGTCTCGACCGGATGGGTGCCGCGATATCGACAGCAGCGGACGATTGTCAGGTGATCATCCTCACCTGTGTGCCCGAACGCTACGCCGGTGTCGGGAAGGCTCGCACGATCCGGGTCTGACCTACGTCGGCCGTCAGCTCAACCCGACGACGTCGCCGTTCTCGTCGATGTCGATCGCATGCGCCGCAGGGTGCAGGCCGAGTCCTGGCATCCGGTTGATCGAACCCGTGAGCGGCAGGATGAACCCGGCGCCTGCAACGAGTTGCACTTCACGCACGGGCAGAATCCAGCCTTCGGGTGCACCGAGCAGTTTCGGATCGTGGCTGAACGAGTACTGCGTCTTCGCCATGCAGATCGGCAGATCACCGTAGCCGTGTGCTTCGTAGTCAGCGAGTTGCCTGACGGCCTTCATGTCGTACTTGACTCCATCTGCGCCGTAGACCTTCTTTGCGATCGTATCGATCTTGTCCCGAAGGCTTGCTTCCGACGGGTACAGCGGGGCGAAGTTCGAACCTTCCTCCGCTGCATCTCGTACGACCTCTGCAAGAGCGACCATCGCTTCAGATCCACCGCTGTAGGGGTCGGCGACCGCCCACGCAGCACCCTCCTCCTCAG
>JBDLIR010000241.1:0-4042 GCA_039714815.1 Actinomycetota bacterium
TTGGGCTTGCGGTCGAGGAAATCGGTGATCTCGAGCGTCTCGGCAGCTTCGCTCACACGCTTGTTGATCTCGTCTTTGGGCATCTTGCGCAGCTTGAGTCCGAACGCCATGTTGTCGCGAACGGTCATGTGCGGGTACAGGGCGTAGTTCTGGAAGACCATCGCGATATCGCGGTCCTTCGGCGGAACATCGTTGACCACCTTGTCACCGATGCTCAGCTTGCCCTCGGTGATGTCCTCGAGGCCGGCGATCATGCGTAGAAGCGTGGATTTTCCGCAGCCGGACGGGCCGACGAGAACCAGGAACTCGCTGTCCTCGATGACCATTTCCACTTGTCCAACAGCTCTGGTTCCGTCGGGATAGATCTTTCCAACGTCCTCAAGTGTGATCTCTGCCATGTGAATCCTCCGCAGGCGCGTCGAGCAATGCAGCAATACCCTACCACTTTCGCCAGCCGATGACCAAGAGTCGCTAGTCTGGAGCACATGAGTGATTCCAAAGTTGCTGTAATCCCCGGCGGTACGGGTTCTGTTGGCTTCTGCCTCGCCCCTTTGTTGATCGAGCGCGGCTTCAATGTAGCGGTTACCTATCTGCTTCCTGAGGAGGCGAACGCCCTTGAGGAGCGACTCGACCTCGAAGAGGATCGGTTGATCATGCGCCGGGTCGACGCCACAGACGCCGAGGCGATGACGGCGTTCATCAACGAGGCTGCCGATGCGTTCGGAAAGATCAATGTGATGGCGTCCCTCGTCGGTGGATGGGCTGGAGGCAGAGACGTCTCCGAAACCTCAGATGTCCGCCTCGAACGGATGCTCGATCTCAACCTGCGCACCGCCTGGAACGCGACCCGTGCAGCGATCCCGCACATGTCCCCCGAGTGGGGTCGGATCATCCTGATGGGGTCGAAGCATGCCGTGGATACGCCAGCCGGCCAGGCCGCATACAACATCGCAAAGGCGGGCGTGCTTGCTCTTGCGAAGTCGGTCGCCGTGGAACTGCTCGATACTGAGACGACGTGCAACGCGCTGCTCCCTTCGGTCATCAACACCGATGCGACCCGTGCGGCACTCCCCTACGCCGAGTACGTCAACTGGCCACAACCTGACGACATCGCACAGGTCATCGACTTCCTCGCTTCCGAGAGATCCAAGGTGGTCAACGGCTCCTACCTGCCGGTGTGGGGATCGGCCCTGATCTAGACCGTGAGCGGTCGACAACCCCAGGAGTCGTTCGATGTCATCGTCATAGGCTCAGGGTTCGGAGGAAGCGTCTCTGCCCTCCGTCTCACAGAGAAGGGCTACTCCGTTGGCGTCGTCGAGGCCGGTAAGCGGTGGAGAACCGCCGACTTCCCTCGTACGAACTGGAACGTCCGCAAGTCGCTGTGGTTCCCGAAACTCGGGATGAGAGGCATCCAGAGGCTCTCCCTCCTTCGCGATGTCATGGTGCTGTCGGGAGCGGGTGTCGGCGGAGGCTCGCTCGTGTACGCGAACACGCTGTACGAACCGCTTGCACCTTTCTACGTCGACCCGCAATGGGGGGAGATCACCGATTGGCGACGCGAACTCGCACCTCATTTCGTTACCGCCAAGCAGATGCTCGGTGTCGTCGAGAACCCGTTGGACACGCCAGCGGACGCGGTGATGCGCAGTGTCGCAGGTTCGATGGGAGCGCCGGAGAGCTACCACCCCACACCCGTCGGTGTCTACTTCGGCGAACCTGGTGTGGAAGTCGACGACCCGTACTTCGACGGAGAGGGGCCGAGCCGAGCAGGTTGCGTTGCCTGCGGCAACTGCATGGTCGGCTGCCGATTCAACGCAAAGAACACGCTCGACAAGAACTACCTGTACTTCGCCGAACGAAACGGCGCAGAGGTGTTTGCCGAACACACCGTCGTCGACGTCGAACGATCCGGAGATGCCTGGCTGGTGACCACCCAACGATCGGGGGCGTGGTTCAACAAGCGTACGAGAGTGTTCCGGGCCGGCCAGGTCGTGTTCTCTGCCGGCGCTCTCGGCACGACCCGTCTACTCCTCGAACTTGCAGACAAGGGGCGGCTACCGAACCTGTCGCCGCGCATCGGGTATCAGACCCGCACGAACAGCGAGGCCCTCGTCGGTGCCGTTGCGAAGTCACGTGACGTCGATTACTCAGAGGGCATTGCGATCACATCATCCATCCACCCCAACGCTGAGACCCACATCGAGCCGGTGCGGTATGGGAAGGGATCCAACGCGCTCGGTCTCCTCGCGACCATCCTTGTCGATGGCGGGCCCGGCGCGCCACGGCAAGTGAGGTTCCTCGTTCAGGCTCTCAGGCATCCGATCACCTTTCTCCGATCGCTGTCGGTGTGGCACTGGTCAGAACGCGGCATCGTCCTGCTCGTGATGCAATCACGGGACAACAGCCTGCGCATGCTACGCAAGAAGGGGTGGTTCAGAACCAGGTTGACGACCGAGCAGGGACACGGTGAGCCGAACCCGACATACATCCCTGAGGCGAACGAGGCGGCGCGGCTCGCGGCGACCGAGATGGGAGGTAGCGGAGGGAGCGCTATCAACGAGGTTCTCTTCGATACGCCGACGACAGCACACATCCTTGGAGGAGCACCGATCGGTCCAGACGCGGACCACGGTGTCATAGACAGCTGTCACCGTGTGTTCGGCCACGATGGCCTCCACGTGGTCGATGGTGCAGCGATCGGGGCGAATCTCGGCGTGAACCCGTCGCTGACGATCACCGCGATGGCTGAGCGGGCGATGTCCTTATGGCCACGCACCGGGGAGAAGGACGAACGCCCGTCACCGTCATCGAGCGCGTGAACACATCAGCCGTCGACGGGTGAATCAGCGGTTTCGACGGATCGACGTACCCGTGAAGCAAGGTCCGTGGGAGGCATGTGCGCGACCTCCCTGCTCTCTGGCATCTCCCCGGCATCTACCGTGGCGATGGAACGTCGGTACCACGATGCGTATCGCACGGATCCCGGCCATGCCGAGAGCCCGTGAGCGAGTACCGACAGAGCAACGGTCGTCGCGCCCACAGCAACGATGGCCTCCGTATACGCCGGATCTGACTCGATCACGACGGTCCCCATGAAGACGAGCGATGCAAGGCCTCTCGGGCCGAACCACCCTATGTAGAGCTTGGATGGAGGTCCGAGGCTCGTCCCGATGAGCGAGACCGCGACAGGAACCATCCTGACGATCGTCAGACTGATGATCGCGTACGCCACGATTTGCCACGTGATCAACGTGAGCACCGGCACGAGTATCAGGACACCGAACACGAAGAAAGCGATCATCGTGAGGAGATGCGAGATCCCCTCGGAGAAATGGCAGATCTCGGGGAAATCACGACGGACGAGGTTCCCGAATACGATGCCTCCAACGAATGCAGCGATGAAGCCTGACCCGCCGATGGGATCGGCAAGCACGAAGCACACCACAGCGAGAGACACGACCGACACCTGACGCCACTCTCGCGTGATCCATCCCCGGCTGGAGACGAACTTCACCGCCTGTCCACCCGCCCACCCGACCAGGACTCCCACCGCTATGGCGAGGCCGATCTCCTCGATGAACACCCTGGCGATCTCCCCGCCAGACTGCATTTCGTTTGCGGCGCCGGCGAGAGCGATCGTGAGGAACGGCACGACGATGCCGTCGTTCAGTCCGGCTTCCACTCCGAGACCCTGACGGACGAGTCCAGGGACATCTTCGTTGGCGATTACCGCCTGGCCGAGAGCGGCATCGGTTGGAGCAAGGATGACTGCGACAACGACAGCAGGCCAGAACCCGAGTTCGGGGAGTATGAGCATTGCCGCCGCAGCACCTACTCCGACCGTCAGTGGCAGACCGATGCCAAGGAGTCTGCCCGGGAGAAACGCGTCCCTTTTCACAGCAGCAAGGTTGATCACTGCCGCATCAGAGAACAGGATGATGACAAGGGTTCCCTCGAGCAGCGTCTGAACCGCGCTCCCTCGCAACTCGAGTGACATCGATTGCGGTGTGGCACCCTGGGCATCGAGGATCAGGCCGACCAC
>JBDLIR010000242.1:0-4037 GCA_039714815.1 Actinomycetota bacterium
GAGGAGATCCGTACGCCGTTCCAGTTCGCAGGCGGCTACTACGAGGACGAGTTCGACATCGTGCTGTTCGGTCCCCGCTGGTACGACACCGAGCGTGAGGTCTTCCTGTCACCGGATCCTGTGCTGGCGAACGATGTCGGTGCGCTGATCGATCAGCCTTCCCTTGGGGCCGCGTACACCTACGCTGGTGCCAATGGCGCCGGCAACGTCGACCCGTCTGGCCAGAGGTTCTTCGGCGCTCACCAGCGTAGAGCGATCGTGGCTCGGGCCGAGGCCAACTTCGTCAATGATGTGATCGACATGCGGTTACAGGGTGACGACGATGGGGCAGACGCTGCCGTCGCCAAGCGCGCCAAGGGTCTCAAAGCCCAGAAACGTGCGAAGCTGCTCGAGACAAACGCGCTGCTGATCATCGACCTGGACAAGCAAGAGGTGTCGATCGGGGCGCCGTACGGCCCGCGCAAGAAGTGGCCGATCGGCGATTCTTCGGGTGCACCGGATGACGCGGTCGGTGATTCGACCAACGATCCGACCAAGAAGAGCAGCGATGCGACAAACGACGGGCGGCCCGATACCGGCGGCGATGGCCCGGTCCCTGGATCATCGAAGGCCAACGTGACGGATTCCGACGACGATTCGACGTCTACAGACTCGTCTGTAGGCGACGATGCCGGCTCGGGTTCTGAATCGGAGAGTGACTCCGATGCCGGCGTCAGCACGCTGGTGGACGACTCTCGCTCGGACGACTGACGTCTAGACCAGTGTGCTGTTGTTGCCATGACGGGGCCCCGTTGCGGTGGTCGCGCAGGAGGTTTGCACATAAACTGTGGGGAGTCAGACAGATGCGGCACGGTTGTAGAGGGAGAGATCATGAACGCCGACGAGCAATGGATGGCTCTTGCACCATCACCGCGCGAGCTATCGGGTGATGATGAGTGGAACGTGTTCCTTTCGTACAGATCTGTCAACCGATCGTGGGTCCTGAATCTCTACGATGTGTTGCGGGAGCACGGTCACAGCGTCTTCCTCGACCAGGTGTCCCTGAAAGCGGGAGATCAGCTCACGAGACGGCTGGAGCAGGGTCTCACGGGTAGCCAGGCCGCGATACTCATCTGGTCGTCAGCCACTGCGGACTCAGACTGGGTCCGTCGCGAGTACGAGGTCATCGAGCGCCAGGCGACCTCGAAGGAGGGGTTCCAGTTCGTTCCGGTCAGGCTCGACGATGCAGCCCTGCCTGTGTTTGCAGCGAACCGCGTGTTCCTCGACTTCAGCCGCTACCCCGACGGGCCCAACGGAGGCGAGTTGCTCCGCCTCCTGCATGCAGTCGTAGGCGAACCGCTTACTGATGAGGCGGCTCGCTTTGCCAACGAGCAAGACAACGCGGCGCGTCAGGCAGCGGTATCGATCGACGCAGCCATCCTCAACGGTGATGCTGAAAGGTTGATCGCGCTCTTCGACGAGGGCGGGCTCGTATGGCAAACCTCGGCGGCGCTAGGGAGCAAGATCGCCGATGGCCTCCTGGCGATCGGCAAAAGAGCCGAAGCCATAGCCATACTCGCAGAACTCGAAGCAAGCTTCCCGCGGGCGGTGAGGCCGAGACAGCTTCATGCGCTCGGCCTGGCAAGACGAGGTGAGGAGAACGACCTGGCCGAGGCGCAGACGATTCTGGGCGAATTGTACGCGGCCGGCGAGCGCGACCCTGAGACCTTGGGGATTTACGGGAGAACCTGGATGGATCGTTACGAGGCGTCCGGCGACACGAACCACTTACGCAAATCGCGCGATCTCTATGCGGCGGCTTTCGAGGGAGCCCGGGACGACTACTACACCGGTATCAACGCGGCTGCCAAGAGCGTATTCATGGGAGGCCCCGAGGATCTCGCTGCAGCAGAGCAATACGCAGGCCGCGTCCAGGAGATCGTCGGCGAGGAACCCAAACCCGGTGACTACTGGGAAACCGCGACCGTGGGCGAGGTGCATCTCATCAAGGGAGACTACTCAAACGCAGCCAGGCTGTACGAAGCTGCCGTTGCGATAGCGCCGGAGGCGAGGGACTGGCACGCATCGACCTGGAAGCAAGCTTGCCGACTGATGGAGAAACTCGAGCCCGACGCCGGGGACAGGGCCACGGTTCGCCACGCGTTTCGCCACCTCGATGACTGTCCCAACCAGTGAGAACCCGGAGTTGGCGGCGGCGACGACCCCGCCGATTTCCAATGTGCCCCTATTCGACCCACTGGAACAGAACAGCGAAGCCGTCGTGTGACGCCGCTTTGAAGTAGCCCTGGCCGTTTTCGGTGACATCGGCTGACAGGGACCGAACGAACGGCCCGTCTTCGGCTGCGTAGCTGATGAACAGCATCGGTCCTCCAAGACGAGTTCCGAGCATACCCGAACATGCTCGAACGGAGGCCCACCACCGCCTCTCATGTCAGTTGAGCCCGGCTCGAACCGTGACCGGCCGATCGGCCAGCGAAGCGGTATCGTTCAGGTATGGCGACCGCACCGGAGCAGCCGACATGTTTCGTGGTGATGCCGCTCGCCCGCTCCGTATCTCAGGGCCGCGTTGAACCTCGCATCGATTTCGACAGCGTGTACCACTACACCGAGCAGGCGGTGAGGGCCGAGGGTCTCGATTGCGTTCGCGCCGACTTCCACGAATCCGGCGGCTTCGTCCACCCATCGATGGCTGAGCGGCTGCTGATCGCCGAATATGTCATCGCCGACCTGACGGTCTCGAACGCTGCGGTGATGTACGAGATCGGTGTGCGCGACGCGGCAAGCAACCGTCCGTCGATCCTCATCGCTGCCCGCGATCACGCCAGGGACGTGCCCTCGACGATCGCCGAATCGCGAATGCTGCGGTACCGCCTGGATGACGATGGCATCCTCGGCACCACGGAAGGCGAGGAGCTCGAAGCGGATCTCAGGCATCATCTGCGGCAGGTGGTCGACACAGCTGGCGCCGAGGAGCTTCCGATACTGGATGCCACCGCGTGGGGAGTCGGCCAAAGGCTCGAGCACGACAAGACCGATGTGTTCCTCGAACGATTCGCATCGACGAGCGAGAGCGGTGAACGCATCCGTCAGGCGGTCATGTCCAGCGATCGCGGCGCAGCTGTCCAGGATCTGTTCGCCATCGAGGAGAGCCTGCTTGACGATCCGGATGACGTCGCCGATCTCGATTCGGCCCTGCTGGGCGTGTTCCTCGGTTACAGGGAATGTAAGGCGTATCGGCACATGGTCGATCTGTTCCCGAAGATGCCACCGGAGCTCCGGGCGTCACCTGTCGCCCGTGAGCAACTGGCATTCGCCCTCAACCGTCTTGCCGAGGCGAAGGATCAAGATGTGACCGGGTCTGCAGCGAGCCGGCTGCGGTCAGCTGCTCTCGCCAGCCTCGACGCGATCGATGACGGCGGAGTTACCGCAGAGACGCTCGCGATTCGGGGCCGCATCTACAAGGGCTGGTTCCATGCGGCGACTGCAGCCGGGGACGGCGACCTCGCTAGCGACATGCTCGCCAGGTCGATCGAGAGCTATGAACAGGCGATCACGGTCGACATGCGCGACTACTTCCCTGGCATCAACGCCGTCATGCTGCGGCTGACGCGGGGCACACCCGAGGACATGGATGCGCTGGGCAAGATCGTGCCGGTCGTGCGCATGGCCGTGGAGAACGCACCGGCAGCCCAAAGCGATGAGGAACGGTACTGGCAGATCGCGACGAAGCTGGAACTGGCGTGTGCCGCCAGGGATTGGGACGCGGCGGCGAACCACCTCGCCTCTGCGCTGCGTCTGGACGTTGCCGAATGGATGCACGAGACCACAGCCAGGAATCTGGAGGCCTACAGGGAGATCTTCGACGCTGACCGTGTTGCGGTGAACCATGTGGACGCCCTGATCGACGGACTCGTCAGGGCGTAGCCATGGACGCTGCCTCCATGTGCGGCGCGTCAGAGGCGACCAGCGTCAGTCCGGTTTCGGGGCGCCTTTGCCGGAACTGCCCCATTCTTTCCCCCACGTTGCGACCTCTCCAA
>JBDLIR010000243.1:0-4033 GCA_039714815.1 Actinomycetota bacterium
GGACGACGAGATCGATGTCTTCGAAGGACCACCCCGCGACATCAGCGACCTCAGTGACGGTTTCACCCATCTTGATGACGGCGTTGCGGAAGATCTCGGCGCCGTCCATCACGATGGCGAGTCGTGCTTCGGAACCGACGAACTCAGTACCCGCACCCGTCGCAGTGAGGGTCTCAGCCGCGGTCCCGTCCGAGCCCAGGGTCATCGCCTTGATCCCTTCGTCTGCCTCGGTGTTCTCGACAACGACGGCGCCTGCTCCGTCACCGAACAAGACCGCAGTCGTGCGTTCTTCGAGGTCGAGGTACGACGAGATCTTCTCAGACCCGATGAGAAGCACACGCTCTGCCGATCCGGTCGCAAGGAGTCCATGGGCCATCGACAATCCGTAGATGAACCCGGTGCATCCTGCATTGATGTCAGCTGCTGCGGCGTTTACCGCACCGAGTTTCGCCTGGACGTAGCAGGCCGAAGACGGGATCTGACGATCGGCTGTGCACGTGGCGAGGATGATGTAGTCGATGTCCGTCGATTCGAGTCCCGCGGCTGCGAGCGCCCGCTTCCCCGCAAGCGTTGCCATGTCGGAGTTCGCAACATGGGAGATCCTGCGTTCCTTGATGCCAGACCGGGTGGTGATCCATTCATCTGAGGTGTCTATCACAGAGGCAAGATCGTCGTTCGTGAGCACCGCTGGTGGTGTGCATTTCCCCCAGCCCGTAATCGTGGCGTTCATGTTCGTGGTCCCTTCAACAGGTGGTCATTCTACGGAGAGAAGGTCCGCGATTGCACGCGCTTCGTCCGTGGTCGACACCACGTGTACCGTGGCACCCTTCACCGTCCTCTTTGCCAGGCCGGCGGTGACGTCGCCCGGCCCAACATGGACGAACGTATCGATCCCCGCCTCGGACATCGTCACCAGCGTCTCGGCGAACCGGACAGTTGATGTCAGCTGGTCGCCAAGGGAAGCTCTGGGGTTGGTCGTCGGCAGCCCGGTGACGTTGGCGTACACGTCGAAAGTCGGGGCGTTTATCGTCGTGGCATCGAGCGCCTCGCCCAGAGATTCGGCCGCGGACGCCATGAACGGCGAATGGAAACCGCCAGCGACTTTCAAGATGATCGCCCTGCGAATCCCCAGGCCCCTCGCCTCGGCGGCCAACCAGTCGAGATCCTCTGTTCCACCGGCGACAACGATCTGGCCGGGGGCGTTGATGTTGGCCACGTACAATGCTCCACCCTCGGAGCGTCGGAGAGCTGCGATCTCTTCGGCCTTGTCGATATCTGCCCCCAGGAGAGCAGCCATGCCGGAGGACGACTCCGATGCGCTCATCGCCATCGCATTGCCTCGCTGTGCCACAAGCGATAGACCGTCGTAGTACCCGAGGGCTTGCGCTGCCGCGAGTGCCGTGTATTCACCGAGCGAGTGGCCGGCACCCGCGGTCGGGGCGACGGTGACCGAATCGGCGAACACGGACCACAGGGCGTACGAGACCGCATACAGCCCCGGCTGGGCATGTTGGGTCTTCGTGAGATCGTCGTCTGTGCCCTCGTCGATCAGGGCGTTGATGTCCCACCCGACGATCTCGCTGGCGCGAGGGCCGACGAGGTCCGGCCTCTCTCTCCTCGCGTCGGCGCACATGCCAACGGTCTGGCTGCCCTGTCCAGGGAACAGCACGGCGTACTTCATCTTCGTCCTTGGGGTCTCGATGACGTGGTTCTGACTTCGGGGATCGGGTTCCGGTTTCAACTTTGTGGCGGCGCTTCTTTGAGGAACCTTCTGATGCTTCTCACTGCCTGTGTGATCCGCTGCTCGTTCTCTACGAGCGCGAATCGAACGTGCTCGTCACCGGAGGGGCCGAACCCGATACCGGGGCTGACTGCGACCTGGGCATGGTCGAGCAGATCGAACGCGAACTGGAGGCTCCCTGCGTCACGATACTCATCAGGGATCTTCGCCCACACGAACATCGTTGCTTCCGGTGAATCGATCTTCCACCCCGCCCGCGCCAGACCGTCGATCAGGGTGTCCCTCCGCACCTTGTAGATGTCAACGACCTCATCGATATAGTCGTCGTGCTCGTTGAGGGCGATGATCGATGCGATCTGGATCGGTTGAAATGTTCCGTAATCGAGGTAGGACTTGAGTTGCCCGAGCGCGGCAACGATCTCAGCGTTACCGACGACGAAACCCACCCGCCATCCCGCCATCGAATGAGACTTCGACAGGGTGTACAGCTCGACGGCGACCTCTTTCGCTCCGTCGACCTGAAGCAGGGACGGGGGCTTGTACCCGTCGAAGCTGATATCGGCGTATGCGAAATCGTGGACGAGAATGACATCGTTGCGATGGGCGAAATCGACGAGCCTCTTGAAGAAATCGAGATCAACCGACACGGTTGTCGGGTTGTGCGGAAACGACGTGACGATCACCCGTGGCTTTGGCCACGATGTCCTGAACGCTGCGGTGAGCCGGGCGAAGAAGTCCGAATCGGTGGTGAGGTGTACCTTGCGAACCTCAGCGCCAGCGAGCACCGCTGCGTAGATGTGGATCGGGTACGACGGCTCGGGAACCAGCGCAACATCGCCTGGCTGGACGAGGACCCACATGAGGTGGGACAGGCCCTCCTTTGCACCGATCGTGTTGATGACCTCGGTGTCAGGGTCGAGGGTGACACCGAACGCACGTTGGTAACGGTCCGCGACCGCTTTGCGCAAATTCGGGATCCCGCGCGACGCTGAGTAGCGGTGGTTCTTCTCCTGTCTCGCGGCGTCGATGAGTTTCTCGACGACGCCTGGCGGCGATGGAATGTCCGGATTCCCGAACCCGAGGTCGATCACATCGATCCCGGCTCTACGTGCGGCCCTGGTCCTCTCGTTGACCTGTGCGAATACGTACGGGGGAAGGTTCTCGATTCGTCGGAAGTGCATGAGGTCAGCCTACAGCCAACGGCCTACAGCCAACAGCTTTCCGCATTCAGAAGTACTCAGTATCTGGTACTTGGTACTTCTTGCTGACGGCTGACGGCTGACGGCTCTCTTCTGCGCTCATCGCTTTCCCGGGATCAGCGTGGAGGCCCACAGCATGAGCGAGACCGCGAGGTCGAGCGCATCGATTGAGCCATCCCAGTGCTCACGGATGATGCCGGCGTCGGGGTCTGAAAGCAGACCATTGAGAGCGAGCGAGACGACAACTGCATCGTCGAGTAGGCCAAGACCGAGAATCGAGTTCGGAATGATGTCGATCGGCGACACGACGTACCCGATGGCGGCCGCAACTGGGACCTTCCGCCGCATCGACACTCTCGGATCACGCACGAGCCTGGTGAGCAGCTTCATCGTGTTGGGGATGAGCAGCACGCCCTCCATCGCAACATCGGACAATCCCCGCCGCCGCGGTGGCTCAGACTCGTCGAGTGCGTTCGATACGAAGACCTCCGTGTCAGCCACGGATCGCCTCTTGCGCCATCATCGCTGCACCCACGGCGCCTGCCGCCTGCCCGAGCATGGCGACCTGGACGGTCGGTGGAACCCGCAGGTTGCCTCCATGAAGGGAATCTGCAAGGACCCTCCGTGCGGGTCCGATGATCGACTCCCCGATCGATCCCAACCCTCCACCGACGACGATGAGGTCTGGATCGAAGATCGCTGCAAGGTCAGCGAGGCCCTGCCCCAGATGCCGCCCGACCTCGGTGACCAGGGCCCGCGCGGTCTCGTCTCCCCCATCTGCCGCGCCCACAACCGCTTCACCGGTCACGGCGATTCCATCGAGGGCCCTTGCGAGGGAGCTGTCCGGATTGGCATCGACGACCTCTCGTGCGAGGCGTGCAAGAGCAGGGCCTGACGCCCTGGTCTCCCAGCAACCTCGTTTCCCGCAGTCGCACAGCAGACCACCATCTTCGACCCGGACATGGCCGAACTCGCCAGCGAACCCTCCCCCGCGGTATACGCCTCCGTCGATGCCGATCGCACCGCCGATACCTGTTCCGAGCGTCACGAGGAGGACGTTGCGATAGCCGACGGCAACGCCAAGACGCATCTC
>JBDLIR010000244.1:0-4027 GCA_039714815.1 Actinomycetota bacterium
GAAAGCCGACTTCTCTCCGGGATCGATCGATCCGAGATCAAAGGCGGAATCCTGTGCGACGCGGTAACGGTCCATGTCTGGCTCCCTCTCTGTTCAGTGTCACACTACCCGCGTGCGCTCGTGTGGAATTCCCCGGTCAGACCGCACCGCTGCCTCGTGCATCGAGATCATCGTCGTGTTCTGTGAGGCCTGTAACGAATGGTCGTCGTGGGGCGTATACCGTGTAGAGAGTCGTCAAGGTTGGGTATGGACCTCGAGCAATTCAGCGACGCAGAACTGTTGGAGCGGTCTGCCGACGATCCGGCAGCGTTCGCGGCACTCTACGAGCGATGGGTTGAGAAGATGCTTGCGTATTTCTATCGGCGAACATGGGACGGAGAGGTGGCTGCCGATCTGACGGCTGAGACGTTCGCCATTGCATTCACGAAGCGGCGTCGTTTCGTGAGGACCGCTGCGCCAGGTGGTGCATGGCTGTACGGGATCGCTTCTCGCGAGCTCAAGCGCTACCGCAGGCGTGCAATGGTGGAGCAGCGGGCGCTGCGGAAGCTCGGAATCGAACCGCCCGCTGTTGATGATGAGTCGCTGCGCAGGATCGAGGAACTCGACGAGGTCACCGAGCTCCGAGGAGCAGTCATCGGTGCGCTGTCGACGTTGTCGGAGATGGACCGAGAAGCAGTTCGGCTGCGGGTTGTCGCCGAACTTCCGTTCAAGGAGGTCGCGGCGTCGCTGGGGTGCAGTGAGGGCGCTGCCAGGGTGCGCGTGCACAGGGCCCTCGGGAAAGTCGCATCGGTTGTGGAGGCACAGCATGAGTGAGATCCCCTATGCGCGTGAACTCGGGCGGCGGTTCGAGTCTGCCATTCAATCGGCGAAAGCCAGGCGTCCGATGCGGGGACCGGTCGTTGCCGTTGTGTCGTTTGCCGCCGTTCTGTCCGTCGCGGTCGGCACGGCAGCCGTGTTCGGCCTCGTGAGGATCGGAGATGCGGCTCCGCAAGGCACACAAGCCACGGTTGTCGATCCCGGTCGTGCGCATGCTCAGATCATCGCGGCCGAGCAGGAGCGCATCGAGGCCGCAGAACAAGCCCGCCAGCAGGCATACGAGGCCCACGAGGAGAACCAGAAGGAGTACGAGCAACGTCTGCTCGCCGCTCAGCAGGCTCTGGTTGACGCTGCCGAGCAGCATCAGCAAGAGTACGAACAAGCGCTAACGGCTGCTGAGGAGGCCCAAAGAGCGCAGGCTGCGGCACTCGAGCAAGCTCGGATCGCTGCCTTGAAGGCTCGGAGTGCGGAGGTCCTTGCTCTGGAGCAGGCTCGCATCGCTGCGGAGGAGGCTCAGAGAGCGGAGGCGCTTGTGGCCCTTGAACGAGCTCGCGTCGCTGCTGAAGAAGCGAGAAGAGCGGAGGCCGTTGCTTTGGCGGAGGTCCGTGCTGCCCGGGTCGCGGTGGCGCGGTATGCGACGATCGCCGCCGCCGCACAGGGTGTTCTCTCAAGCGGCGCCCTGGCACCGCTTGGGTTGTCGGAGGTGTCGGCTGAGACCTACGTCCTCAGCGATGTCGAGTCGCTCGAGAACGAAGTCTCGATAAGCGAGGTGAAGTTCAACGGATCGCACGATGGTGTCCCTGTGGCTGTAACGGTCATGGTGATGGAAGGTGGCGAGTGGAGCCTCACAGACGAACTGGAGTCGGCAGGTGCGGGTACGGGGTCAACGGTCGACATCGGGTCCACCACGGGGGCCCTCGTCCGTTCCGGAGAGTTGACGTCCGTGTCGTGGGAAGGCTCAGGGGGTCTCGTGATCCAGATCGTGGCACGAGGCCCGATTCCCACGGATTCGCTTCTCGCATATGCGGCTGAGGTCGACGGCGTCTTCGAGACCGTTTCTGGGTAACAGGCTGGCCTCAGGGGAACCCGTGCCGCGGGCTCGAACAGGAGCTAGGATGTGGTCGTTCCCAACCACAGGAGTGAGCATGGGTATCGGAGATTACGTCGACAAGGCCAAGGACCTGGTCACCGGCAACAAGGAGAAGGTCAAGGACGGTATCGACAAGGCAGCGGACCTCGCCGACGAAAAGACCGGAGGGAAGTTCTCGGGTCATGTCGATCAAGGTGCCGACATGGCCAAGGATCAGGTAGACAAGCTGGAATCGGACGAGTAACCGTCAGGATCGCATCGAACCCCACCAGCGACGCAACGACGATGTGACGGCTGGCGCAGGGTACGCTTTGGGGGTGATCGGAACGTTCGCTCCCGGACTCGACGAGAGGTGGCGATGAGCGATCTCACCGCTCCCTTGGCGCCTCCCGATTCGATCGTGCCTACCGAGTACTGGCATCGGTTGGACGACGGGCGTATCCAGTGCGACCTGTGTCCGCGCTTGTGCAAGTTGCGAGACCGCCAACGGGGCCTCTGCTTCGTGCGCGCCCGCCAGGACGACCAGATCGTGCTCACGACGTACGGCAGGGCCAGCGGTTTCTGTATCGATCCCATCGAGAAGAAGCCGCTGAATCACTTTCTTCCCGGCACTGCCGTGTTGTCATTTGGAACGGCAGGATGCAACCTTGCCTGTCGTTTCTGCCAGAACTGGGACATCTCCAAATCGCGTGAGTATGACACTCTCGCAGACCAGGCCTCGCCGGAGGCAATCGCCAGTCGGGCGATCGACCTCGGTTGCAGAAGCGTCGCATTCACGTACAACGATCCCGTCATCTTTCACGAGTTCGCCATCGATGTGGCAGCAGCGTGCACAGCTGCCGGAGTGAGTACCGTGGCGGTCACTGCCGGCTACGTCATGCCCGAGCCCCGGGCCGAGTTCTATGCATACATGGATGCGGTGAATGTGGACCTGAAAGGATTCACGGACGAGTTCTATCGCAAGGCCTGCATCGGACATCTGGCCCCCGTGCTTGAAACGCTCGAGTACATCCATAACGAAACGGACGTCTGGCTCGAGGTGACGACGCTGCTGATCCCCGGACTCAACGATTCGCCCGAAGAGGTCGATCGGCTCACCTCCTGGGTGGGGGAGCGGTTGGGTCCAGACGTGCCTCTGCACTTCACGGCATTTCATCCCGATTTCAAGATGCTGGATCGGCCTCCAACGCCACCACAGACGCTCACCATGGCGAGAGGCATCGGGTTGGACAACGGCCTCCGGTACGTCTACACGGGCAACGTCCACGATCCCGTGGGGCAGGCGACGTACTGTCACGAGTGCGGTGCCGATCTCATCCGGCGAGACCGGTACCGGATCGCCCGCTGGCGTCTGGACGAGGCCGGCCGGTGTCTCGAGTGTGGGATGTCCTGTGTCGGAGTGTTTGACCCTGGCGGGCCAGGCACGTGGGGGTCGCGACGCCTCCCGATCCGCTTCGCCGATTGACCCGCTTCAGATCTTGGGGCCGAGTGCAAAGGCTCCGTAGCCGACGACCCGCTCAAACGACCGGGTGGTATCTCCTGAGTTGCTGAGCGCGAGCAGGCGACAGCTCCAGCCTCGCTTCCGGGCGAGTAGCAGGGCAGCCTGTACAGAGACGCGACCGCACGCATCCTCCCAGGCCAGGTCTTGCGGACGTAGCCCGGTTATCGCCTCTGCGGTGCGGGCATCCCGGCGACAGGCCGTTTCGTAGTCGAGATAGTGGGATAGGTCAGAGCTGATGACACCGATGACATCGGCTCCGCCGATCGTCTGATCGAGCATGTCGGCCACGGACTCGGCTGTGACGTCGCCGGTCAGCAGTGCCGTCGCTGTGAACTCGCCGAGAAGGACCTGGAGGAAAGGAAGCTGCACCTCGACGCTGTGCTCGCGAGCGTGGGCAGTCGGTCGGGGAGCCACGACGGTGAATGCCTCCGCCGCCGAGGTGAGTTCGCGATCGACCTGAACGAGTCCCAGGGGTGTGGCGAGCGCATCGACTCCGGGAGTTGCCAGGCCGACGAAGGTGACCATGTGGGAGGGACCCAGGACCACGACCCGCCGGACGGCATCGGTCGACTTCTCGAGCAATCGGTATGCCCTCGCCGCCGTGGACCCCGAGTAGACGT
>JBDLIR010000245.1:0-4026 GCA_039714815.1 Actinomycetota bacterium
GCGATGCGCCGGGCGAGATCCTTGGAGCCGATGTCATCGAGTGAACCAGGGTCGACGACCACGCGGACCTCACGGCCGGCCTGAAGGGCGAACACCTTCTCGACGCCTTCGAACCCCTCGGCGATCTCCTCAAGACGCTCGAGGCGCCGTACGTATGAGTCGAGGGCCTCTCTGCGTGCGCCTGGACGCGATGCGGACACGGCGTCCGCTGCCTGCACGAGCACGGCCGTGAGCGTCCTCGGCTCGACTTCGTTGTGATGCGACTCGATCGCGTGGACGATGGCCGCGTCTTCACCGAACCGGCGGGCGATCTCAGCGCCGATCAGCGCGTGTGACCCTCCAACCTCATGGCTCACGGCCTTCCCGATGTCGTGGAGGAAAGCTGCTCTGCGAGCTTCGACCTCGTCAACGCCGAGTTCAGCGGCGAGCATCCCCGCGATGTGACCGGATTCGACCAGATGGTCGAGGACGTTCTGTCCGTAACTCGTGCGGTACCGCAACCTACCGACCAGTGTGGTCAGTTCCGGATGCATCCTCGTGAGACCGACCTCGAGCATCGCCCACTCCCCTGCATCTCGGATCGACTGCTCGACCTCATCTCTGGACTTCTCGTAAGCCTCCTCGATCGATGTGGGATGTATGCGGCCATCCTCCACCAGACGTTCGAGAGCCAGCCGGGCGACCTCTCGCCTGACCGGGTCGAACGTCGATACGGACACCACCTCCGGCGTGTCATCGACGATCAGGTCCACGCCCGTTATGGCTTCGAAGGATCTGATGTTGCGGCCGTCCCGGCCGATGATCCTGCCCTTCATATCATCTGAAGGGAGCGTCACGGATGAGATCGTGGTCTCGGAGGCGACGTCAGACGCGACCCGTTGGATCACGGTCGCCAGGATCCTGCGTGACCGCCGCTCTCCTTCCTCACGTGCTCGGGTTTCCATGTCTCGCACCATCACCATCGCATCGCGCCTGGCCTGGTCTTCGACCTTTTCGAGCAATCTCGATTTCGCAGCTTTCGAGTCGAAACCCGCTATCGACTCGAGTTCGAGCAGGGCCTCACCCTTGGCCTCAGACGCCTCCACCATCTGTTTGGCGACCGTCCGCTCCTTCTCGATGACGAGTTCTTCACGCTGTGCGAGGTTCGCCGAGCGCTGTTCGAGGGTCGCTGCCCTCTGGGAAATCCGGTCTTCCTTGGACACGACCTCGACCCTGCGGTGCTCGATCGTCGCCTCCTCACGGTCTCGATACGTTTCGGCCTTCGCTCGCGCCTCCTCGTCAGCCCTGGTGAGGATCCGCTGTGCCTCCATGCGTGCATCAGCGAGGATTTCTTCAGGAGCGGCTGGTTGCTTGACCAGTCGACGACCGACCAGCACTCCAGCGAGGAAGACGGCAGTGACGACCACACCTGGTATGAGCAGGCTGAGGATCTGTTCCATCTTCGTTCCTTGTTCCACCCGTACCGAAAACAGCCATGCCGAACCCCGACGGGGTCCGGCACACACGTGACGCATTCGTCTAGAGGGCTACGCCCCCGATCAGGATGTGTCTAGCTGATTCTTGTTCACGATCCAGGTTGTGTTTCAGTAGCTATGTGTGTGATTACCTCCGATGGTAGCTCATGAATCCGTCCATGGGAACGCGAAAACAAGAAATCCGCTATTCAGCCTCCGTTGTGCTTGCTTCCGACCCGTCGACGACCTCATCGGAATCGTCGGTGATGACGCCGACAGCACGCAGGACCTGATCCTGAAGCT
The DNA here is from genome assembly GCA_039714815.1 of Actinomycetota bacterium. Taxonomy (GTDB): domain Bacteria; phylum Actinomycetota; class Acidimicrobiia; order Spongiisociales; family UBA5794; genus JAMBLL01. The sequence goes on from JBDLIR010000245.1 coordinate 1,758, forward strand.
GCATCGCCAGTTCCGGATTGTTCCGCAGGTAGTCCTTCGCCTTCTCACGACCCTGACCCAGCTGATCACCGTCGTAGGTGTACCAGGCGCCCGCCTTACGCACGATCCCGTGTTCGACGGCGACGTCTATGAGGCTGCCCTCACGCGAGATACCCTCGCCGAAGGTGATATCGAACTCGGCCATCCTGAACGGAGGGGCGACCTTGTTCTTGACGACCTTGACTCTCACCTTGTTCCCGATGCTCTCGGTGCCAACCTTGATCGTCTCGATCCTGCGGATGTCGAGCCTCACACTGGAGTAGAACTTGAGAGCACGACCACCAGGCGTCGTCTCGGGTGAGTTGTGCACCATGACACCGTCGACGAGGTAATTGTGGTGTCCCTCGACTTCGATATCGAACTTGCGCATCGACTTCGTGGGTGGCTTGACTTGGATGTCGTGGATCGGAACCGGGTGGAGCTTCATCGACGGAGTACTCGGTACCACTGGCACATCGAACTTGCCACGGTGGTGCACAAGAAGCTTGTAGCTCATCATGTCTGGCACGAACGGCGCAATCAACGAATGCAGGGCCTCGGTCCCGTCCTTGTCAAAGACGATGACGGCCTTGCCAGCTCGGTACCGCAAACTGCACGAAAGACTGTACGTATCCGTGAGCACAGAAACCAACCTGTCCCGGGTAGAACTCTCCATCGCTTCCACGCAGATCTCCGATCGGCCGGCGGAACCGTCGACCCGACGTTCTGCGAACGTGCCATCGTCCATGTACCAAACCGCAAGAGCGAGAGGCTTCAGCTCTTTGAGGTAGTCCCAGCTGAAGATCTTCTTGCCGCCGAAATAGACAGCATCTCGCAATGCATCGAGTTCGGCCATCGGAGTTGTCTCGACCATCAGGCCTCCCTTGGAATGAGGGCTGATTCCCAATGGGACACCTTTGAGGATCGACGCCTTCCAACGCGCATAGGCATCTTGTTTGGGCCCGTGCCCGAACCGGAACCTCGACTTGATGCCTGGCCCATTCGCGTTCGGCCGCTTCGGTGACACCGATCCATCTCCCATGAGCCCGCCGAGGACGAGCTGGCGCTGCTGATCGTTCAGGTACCGGGGAAGGGGCATGAGGACGGATTCGCCGATCTCGAACTGGTCGGCTCGCTTCCACCCGCTGGGTGTGGCGATGAGGTGTTGTTCCGTGGCGGCGAACTGCGCTCTTCCGTTCCCTTCCGGCTTATACACCGTGAATTGCAAGAAGCGGTCCGCGTTGCCATTGTCGAACCAATCGACAATCTTTCTCGGTTCGATGCTCCCGGTCTCAGGATCGACTGCGAGCACCTCGACATCCATCTTCTGGTTGACGATCTTGCCGATCTTCTCCTGGCTCCCATCTGCAAGCGTGACCCTCGTCGAGTATTGGAAACACCCGAACATCACGCCGATCTTCTCACGGATCTGGTTGATGAATATGGCGGTCGTGTTCGATCGATTGATCGTCCCTGACAGCTTGCGCAGCGCCTGGGACATCAGCCGCGCCTGAAGACCCACATGGGTATCGCCCATGTCCCCCTCGAGTTCTGCACGTGGGACCAACGCAGCAACGGAGTCGATGACGACAACGTCGATCGCCCCCGAACGGATGAGCATGTCGGCGATCTCGAGTGCCTGCTCCCCCGTGTCTGGCTGGGAGATGAGGAGGTCGTCGATGTCGACGCCGATCGCCTTGGCATAGACCGGGTCGAGGGCGTGCTCAGCATCGATGAACGCCGCCGTCCCTCCGTTGCGCTGCGCTTCAGCGACGACGTGCAAGGCGAGTGAGGTCTTGCCGGAGGACTCCGGGCCATAGATCTCGACAACACGGCCCCGGGGCAGCCCACCTATCCCGAGGGCGAGGTCGAGGGACAGCGCTCCGGTGGGAATCGCCTCGATCTGGCGAACCTCGTCGGTACCGAGGCGCATGATCGCTCCCTTGCCGAACTGACGCTCGATCTGGGACATCGCCATCTCGAGGTTCTTGTCTTTGTCGCTCTGTGCTGGAGCCATCTGTTGTTCCCTTTCGACTGGTTGACACCACCGTATCGAACCCGTGTGACAGATTACGGTCTGAATCACAGGTATGGCATTCACTGGTGCACACACAGAGCATAGTCGAACATGTGTTCGATAGGTGGATTAGTTGTCAGAAGACGAGGACGGCTTCGTGTTCACCGCCGTGCACCCGTCCTGTATCCACATATCCGAGTGACGAGTAGAAGCCTTCGGGCCCTGTGTCCCCAG
>JBDLIR010000246.1:0-4017 GCA_039714815.1 Actinomycetota bacterium
GCGTGCGCACAGTACGCTGCCTGGCCCGATTCGCGCTCGCCGACGCCCGCGACGCCCACCTCGGAAGGCATGCTCTTTTGCCAACCCTACGCGAAGAACCTGTCCCTGTGCAGCGATTTCGGGGTAATCGCAACGGTGTGATCGGAGGCACACGGTCTGTGTCGTGTCGTGGGCGCGATACGCAACCGACGAGCTTGGAAGTCCGTGGAAACGCTTGGAACCTCGCTCAACCACCGACTGGAAGAGGCTCCTACCAGATGTGAAGCACATGTCGACCAGATCGGCAAGGGACTCGCCACCGTCTGTGGATAACTGGACCCTTCACGAACTCCACTACTCTTTGTGGCGCAACGGTCGGGTCAGATGGCCACACAGAGAAAGTGGAGTGCGTATGGGTAAGAGCAAGGGTCTGGGTATCACGATGCTGGTGCTCGGGGTCGTCTTCGCGGTCGCAGGCTTGGCGGTTAAGTACGTGGTACTTCCAAGCCAGGCGAAGTTTCCCGCAGACGTGGATAGCACACGGAACTATGAGGGCGAACTCGCCGTGATGATGAACGCCGCTGCCTTAGATAGCGGTGATCTCGCGAACCTGTTCCTCACGAACATTCCCGTTACGATCGAGAGAAATGTCAAGACGCTCGAGGTTGGCGGCGACGAAGGAGCGGTCGTCTCTGACAACGCCGTGATGAGCTCTCCTCAGGGCCCCCTGGCCCAGTCGCTGAGCATCTACGCGATCGACCGCAAGACCATGGAGTCGATCGACGACTTCTCCGGAGATGCCCGTATTACACCCCGTCAGGGCCTCGTCATCGGTTGGCCGATCGGATCTGAGGGTACGGACTACGTCGGCTGGAATGGCGACACCAACGAAACGGTCGTCCTCGCCTACGAGGGAGAGGAAGTACGAGGCGGCATCGACACCTACCGATACCATGCAGCGTCGGGTCCCGATGTCATCGTCGACCCTGAACTGCTCGCCCAGTTCCCTCAGGGCCTCCCCAAGGAAATGCTCCTCCAACTCGCCCCACTATTCGGGCTCCCCGATGAGATGCTGGCACAGCTCGGACCGGTCCTCGAAGCGATGCCCGACGTGGTCCCGCTCACCTACACGTACCAGTTCGACAAGACCTATTGGGTCGAACCGACCACGGGGATGCTCATCGACATCGACGTGATGGAGTCGCGATCCGCAGCCCTCATGGTTCCCGGCGCTGACGCTCCGCTGCCGTTGGCTGAGGTACAGCACCTCGAATACGTGACGGCACAGGACTCGGTCACCGACGCCGTGAACGAGGCGAATGACAACATCGCACAGCTCGACCTGTTTGGTACGTACATCCCGTTGATCCTGATCGCCCTGGGCGCCATCGGAATCATCGGCGGCATCTACTATGTGTGGGTCAAGAAACCGGAAGAAGAAACCGAGACCGCCTGACACCGTCGCCGATCTCACTGCGAATCCCCCGCCAAGCGGCGGGGGATTCGCCGATTCTGGCGACATATGAGCGGCCGCGCCGACGGGCCGGACGACACACCACGCGAGCTCAAGCGCTCAGATCGCGTCGCTGCCGTCGTTGGTTCCTTGGCCTCTCTCTATCCAAAAGACCTGCGTCGTGCCCTGGTCGTCGACGTCGACGAGGCGGTCCCCTCTCCTGCGGGTGAGTGCAGGGATGTCGGCGAGCGATCCCGGGTCGGTGCAGATCAGTTCGAGCACGTCGCCGGGTTTCAAGCTCTTCAATGCGAGCGATGCCTTGTATACCGGCAGTGGGCACAACAGCCCGGATGTATCGAGTGTCGTTGTGGGTATCACTTGAGCGGTGTTCTCTGTTGTCATTGTTCGGTATCTCCTGGTTCTCTTCGGGCTCTCAACCGGTGGGCACTCCCTGGGTGCCGAGCATTTCGGTGAAGTAGGTCGTGTACTTCGCGCTCGCGTCTGGCGACACGCCGACCACAACGCCGTCAGCGAAGTTGCCGTACTCGTCGATCGCGTGGGCGATGGCACCCGTCGACGGCCCAACGAGTAGACCGTCGTTGCGGTGCAGGCGCAGCGTCATCGCATAAGCGGCATCGTCCGTGACCGTGACGACGTCATCGATGACGCTCCGATCGAGGTTCCCTGGTTCATTGGCTTCGGCGAAGCTCTTGAGTCCGGCGAGCCGGTGGCCCTTCAGAGGTTCTATTGCGATGATCTGCACGTCAGGGTTCCGCTGCTTGAGGTACCGTCCAACACCGGTGAGCGTCCCACATGTACCGAACCCCGCGAAGAACGCCGCGATCTCCCCCTCCGTCTGGTTCCAGATCTCGGGACCCGTGGTCTCGTAGTGGGCACGAACGTTGTCCGGGTTCTCGTACTGGTCCGCCATGACATATCGGGTGCCTCCCTCAGACGCAGCAAGCGACCGCGCAAGCGCTATGGCGCCGTCTTTGGGATGATCGACCGGACACAGCTCATCGGGGGTCTCCCACACCTCGGCTCCAAGCATCCTCAGCGTCGTCTTCGTCTCCTCGGGGACACCGTCAGGGATCGTGATCGTGACCTTCGAGCCACTGATGGCCCCGATCGCAGCGAGCGCGATGGCCGTGTTCCCTGACGACGCTTCCACGATCTCACGGCCGTCGAGCGCACCGCTGTCGAGAAGCCCCTCGATCAGATACGACGCTGCGCGGTCCTTGATCGAGCCGAACGGGTTGAGCCACTCGAGTTTGAGGTACACATTGTCCGCTGACACAGAGTTTCGGAGACGCACCAGAGGCGTCGGGTTGTCAACATCGGGGAGCAGGTCCCGAATGTCCTCGAACCTGCGCAAGGCTCGGTCCGTTCTCCGGGTCGATGTGGCTCGTGTTCTCGTGCTCATGGGTGGCTCCTCTTGTTGGGATCACAGGGTTCGGAATAGAAAGAACCCGCTCCAGCGGGTGTGCCGGGCGGGTGATACAGGGTCGTGAAAGCTGGTTGGGATGACTGCTATGAACCTCTACGCGCGGCAGCGTTGCAACAGCAGCAACACATCGCGACGGCCGTAGAGGGCATCTTCATGGCGCACAGCATAACGGGTGATCTCGTCACCGATGACGAAATCTCGGATGAGGAAAGCCTGCTTGGATCGCGCGCCGATTTCGCACACCTCCGGGCTGACGATGCAGCGCTGGCTACTCCCCGACGTCCTCGTTCCACAGCGTCGGGTTGTCCGCGATGAACCGCTCCATGAGATCCACACATTCGGCGTTGTCTGCGACGACCACTTCAACGTCGCGGCTCTTCAACAAGTCCTCTGCACCCATGAACGTCCGATTCTCACCGATGACGACACGAGGAATTCCGTACAGCAAGATGGCTCCGCTGCACATGTCGCACGGTGACAGCGTGGTGTACATAGTTGAACGCCTGTACACCTGTGCCAACTGCCGACCGGCCATTTCGAGCGCATCGGTTTCGCCGTGTCTGATGGGTGATCCCAGCTGGATCCTCCGATTCCGACCAGCCCCGAGCACGGCACCGTCGGCTACGAGAACAGCACCGATCGGTATCCCGCCCTCGGAGAGCCCCGTGCGTGCCTCGTGGATCGCCACGTCGAGAAACCGCTGATCGTGTGCGTTCATGTTCGCCTCCAGGACACGCCAAGCATTCAACTGGAATACGACAGCTAGTCACGGAGCACGAGATGCCGGGCAGCGTGATTGCGCGAGTTGTGTGACCGGCGCAGGCTCGATAGGGTCGCCCGTATGGCAACAGTCCGACCGGCCGCTGTCGCCGGCGCGTTCTACCCTGCAGATCCGAAGCAGCTCCGCGCTTCCATCGAAGGGTTTCTCGAGGCCGAGCCCCGATCGAGCATCGACATCCGTCCGGCGATGCTCATCGTTCCCCATGCCGGCTACGTCTACTCGGGGTCCACAGCGGCGAGTGCATACCGATTGCTCGAGAAGTCGACTGATGCCGTCCGGCGGGTCGTGGTCCTGGGTCCCTCCCACATTGAGGCCTTCGCCGGCCTGGCAACTCCCGGAGTCGATGCGCTCGCCACA
>JBDLIR010000247.1:0-4014 GCA_039714815.1 Actinomycetota bacterium
CCTCATCGCCTCGATCGGGCTCCTCGCTTTGGTATCCGGCATAGCGCTTGTGCTACTGGCCAATCTGCCAGAGTGATTCAGACGAATCGGGGGCTCAAGGAACTTCCGATGACCCCTGAGACGGGATCCTTGTTGCCAGATGGTCGGCTGTTACCCATTGGCTTCGGACGTTCCACGTTGGAAGGGACCGCGCCAGGTTTCGGGGACCTGTGACATGGATTCGGCCTGCCCGGATGGCCTGAGCCCACTCGGTTCGGCCAAGGTGCCACTCCGCGAGCGCTACCGACTCGGTTTGCACGATGAGATCTTCATCGAAACCGGGATGTGCCCGGCACACCTCCGCGGAGTTGGACTGGAACACCATCCAGAAACGGTTCACCCTGAGCGGTTGGTCCGTGAAGTCGAACCGTACGACAACCCTGTCATCAGGGAGAGCGCCCACGGCAAGATATCGGGAACTCCAGGCATTGAGTACGAACGCAGGATCGGCCTGTTGGGGCGTGACGTCCAACCATCTCTCTCCCCAAGCTCCCATGGCTTCGATGACCCCTCCAAGATCTCTCCCCGCCGCTGTGAGTCCATAGAGCGATCCTCCTCCAGCCGGGGCAGGCACGGTTTCGACGAGCCCCAGCTCCTGGAGTTCGCGGAGTCTGCTCGTGAGCAGCGACCGCGAGAGCCCTGGTGCTCCATCGGCGAGTCTGCTGTAACTCGTGGGACCGCCAAGCAGGTCACGAACGATGATCGGTGTCCATCGTCGAGCCAGTATCTCTGAGGCTCGTGCAATCGGGCAGTACTGGGCGTAGGTTCGCATGCTTGGAAGTGTTGCATCCAGATCGGGGTGATTCCAGTACAAATTTTGTCCTGGAACGGCCGGTGCGATTCCGAGACGATGCAGTTGCTCAATGAAAGGAGTGGCGTAATGGAGGCGATGGCAGTTTCGACGGACGGTACACGCACCCGTGTTTCCGAATTGGCACTCAGGTCGCTTGAGAAGGCACTCGATGGTGAGCTGATCCGACCAGGAGATCACGGATACGATCAAGCGAGAGCGGTCTGGAACGGGATGATCGATCGGCGCCCTGCCCTGATCGCCCGATGCCGGGGTGTCGGCGATGTCGTTGCAGCCGTCAACTTCGTACGTGACACCGGTATGGGTTTCTCCGTGAGAGGCGGAGGTCACAATGTTGCCGGCACTGCGGTGTGTGATGGGGGACTCGTTGTCGATCTCTCTCAGATGACGGCCGTTGACGTCGATCCGTTGAGCAACACGGTTCGGGCTGAGGCGGGTGCGTTGTTGGGCGATCTTGACCGCGCTACGCAGGCTCACGGTCTCGCGGTTCCTGCCGGAACCGTGTCTGAAACGGGCATTGCGGGTCTCACACTCGGCGGGGGGATGGGCTGGTTGTCGCGCAGGTACGGTCTCACGTGCGACAACGTGATCGGCGTGGACATGGTCATGGCAGATGGCACAATCGTCCGCGTTACCGACGAATCCGATGCGCATCTGATGTGGGGTCTCAGAGGCGGCGGAGGGAACTTCGGCATCGTGACCTCGTTCACGTACCGGGCGGCGAAGGTGGGGCCAAGCGTCCTCGCAGGGCTCGTGTTGCACCCTATCGACAGTGCGAAGGAGTTCCTCGAGTTCTACGCAGACTTCGCTGCTCGCGCCCCTGACGAACTCACCACGATAGCGGTCATCAGAGTCATGCCCCCCGTTCCGTCCGTCCCAAGAGAGCTCCACGGAGTACCGGTCGCTGGTACCGGCGTGTGCTACGTCGGGGACATCGAAGAGGGCGAACGGTTGCTCCAACCGCTCCGAGACTTTGGCAGTCCCCTGTCCGACACCATCGCACTCACACCGTTCGTTGAGCATCAGGCCGTTTTCGACGAGGGGGTGCCCTCAGGTCACCGCTACTACGAGAAGTCTGAGTATCTCCCACCTCTGACCTCCGATCTCATCGACACTCTGGTCGATCATGGGAACCAGGTGAGGTCACCGTACGCGTTCGTCGGGCTGTTTCAACTTGGTGGAGCCGTTAGCCGGGTCGGTGAACAGGACTCTGCGTACACACGCCGGGACGCTGCCTTCTCGTTGGTGATCAGCGCAGGATGGCAACATCCAGGTGAGGATGCCGACAACGTCGAGTGGGTTCGCACGTTCTGGGGAGCAGTGAAACCGCACGCGGTAGGTGGCGTCTATGTCAATTTCATGTCGCACGACGAGACCCATGACCGCGTTGTCGAAGCCTATGGTCGCGACAAGTATCGACGTCTCGTTTCCCTGAAGGACAAGTTCGATCCGGAGAATCTCTTCCGGTTGAACCAGAATATTGTGCCATCCGATTGGAAGGATGGAATCCCTGCATGACGCCGACCTGCTTGGGAACAGCGACGGACTCCGCTCTACCCCCGCCGGCTCAGCAGGCGCTCAGGACTCCTGTGGTTCCTCTTCCGGTGTCTCACCGACGGACGCCTTGCGCTCGTGTTCCCTGAATCGTTCCTGCATCTGCCTGTCGTACTTGGCCGAGGTCCGACTCTTCTTGCGATTCTGCTTGGCCTTCTGGTGCGTGAGGTCGCGCCCGCCCGATCTGAAACCGGAATCGTGTGCCACGGAGCATCTCCCTTCGACGTTCAGTGTCATTCTCGCGCATGAGCGCTCCGCACGGAAGGGTTTTCTAGACCCTCAGCCGATCGAACCAGGGAGCCATGTGCGTGTCACCGTCGATCAGGTGCTCCATGTTCAGCCTCACGGTCTCTGTCAGGTCGTCAACGTGCACGCGGCGTACCCGCGCCAGTTCCGCGACGACATCAGCGATCATGTCTGGCCTGCCGCGATCACCTGTGAGCCACTCCGGGCCGCCGGGGCTGTCGGTCTCTGTGAGCAACTGGTCTGTCGGGATCGTCCTAGCGATGTCACGGATCTGATCGGAGTGGAGGATCGCCACCCCGATGCTGAACATATAGCCTTCACGGATGAGCTGTCGCAGGGCGCCCGGTGGTCCCGAATACCAGTGGATGATCGCTCTCTCGATGCGGTGTGCACGCATCATCTCAACTGCTTCGTATTCTGCACCGACGCAGTGGACGTTGACGAACTTGTCCTGTTCCTTGGCCAGCGAGAGAAAGCGAGCGAACACGTCGCGTTGGGGCCCGTACTGGGTCGTATCGGTGATGAACCGGTGATCGAGCCCGATCTCACCGATGAAGGGACTCCTGGCGGCATGGTCCTCGATGTCGTCCAGTGATGCGTCAACGCGCGGGACCTCGGAAGGGTGAATCCCAAAACCCGGCACTATGAGACGTGAACGAGCGGCGATCTCCTCCGTTCTGACGAAGGACGGAGCGTCCACAGCAACGCTCAGCGAGAGGATCCCTTCGCGGTCGATCGTTTCGACGACACCGTCGATCTCGGCACCGCTGTACTTGTCGAGATGGATATGGGCATCGATGAACAATGAACGCTCCTCGTCGAGTCGCAACCTAACACCCTGGGGGGCGTGCGAAGGGCGGTCGCCCGACGAGCGGAACTGTGACCACACGGTCAACGCTCGGGTGACTGGTCAGCATCGTTGCCAATCTGGTCACGGCTTCGTCGTTGGCTGGCACCCTTGAGATCGCCATAACGAGGCGAGCGTTCGCAGGGACGCTCTTGCGTCCACCTCCGGGATGGAGGAGGACTGCTGCCGCGAGTTCAGCGGTGACGATGGAGTCCACGGTCGTATCGGTGAGTTCTGCGATTCGTTCAGGACGATGGGCGACGTCGATGAGGGGCCTGCCGAGTGCGTCTGCGCCCACCACGACGATGACGATCGTTGAACGGCCCGGGATCAGTGGCTCGTGATCACCCGGCGCCTTTATCGACATGGTGCGCGCCCCATCGGCCTCGACCAGGACGTGGTCGACCGATGTGGCGTCAAAGAGTCGGTCGACTGCCTCTGAAACGTGGCGAGGTCCTGGACCTGTTGTTTGACCACATGCGCATTCAGCAGCGCCCGCCGAGGGGCAATCAGAAGC
>JBDLIR010000248.1:0-4010 GCA_039714815.1 Actinomycetota bacterium
GATCCTCGGCGAAATCGCCGTGGAGGGAGCGTGTGTGTGCCTTCTTGGGTGCAATGGGAGCATTCATGGGGCAACGCTACCGGTTCGCCGGGCGACAGCCGTACGATCGCTCGCTCCCGACCAGAACCATCAGGGAACACGTGATGGGCATGAGGCTACGAAGCCTGACCGTCATCGTCGGAAGCCCCCAGCGCCACGCCGGCCACGATGACACTGATCCCGATCAGCACGAGAACGGCCGCGCCCACGAGTAACGGCTGGACAAAGACGCCGTAGGCGTTCCCGGAAAGGGTTTGGACCGACCGATCCTCGAACTGTGCAACCGTCAGGATCCGGCCCGCTGGGACAAGAGCCGCCGAAGCGACGCCCGCCAGCACGAACGCGATCCCGATCAGCGTTGTTGCCGTGGTACGTCGGACAAGCCACATGAGAAGCGCGATCAACACGAACGCTCCGACGAGAGAGACCCATCGAACCAGTCCCACCCGTTCCGCGTAGGTTGACAGATCAGGCAACACACCGGCTTCGAGCACTTCGATGGACGCGAACCACTCATCCGGTATGAGTTCGGCGAGCCGTGGAGCGACGGCTTCGATCGGTGACACGATCACGTCGCGGTAGTCGATCAGGTCGATCACGATGGCGTCCTGGTTCCCTGTCACGATGCGCTCGTGAACGTTCACTCCCACGAGCGTGACAACATCGCCGAGCGCCGGTGATGCCAACAGATCGGAGAACATGCCGACGAGGTTCGACTCGAGAATCGTCAACAGGGGGAACTCCTCGATGAGCCCGTCGACGATCAACTGACCGATCGCATCCCGTGAGCTCTCCGTACCGAGTGCCTCGACAGCCGAGTCGAGGAAATTCTCGGAATCCACGATCTCCCGATCGAGCCAGAAGGAGAAGCTCCCCACGTAGATGAGAGCGGCGAGCAGCGACGTCACCCCGATAGCGAACACCGTTCTGCGCATCTCGATCCCCAGGTCGGACTCGACGGTGAACGCTAGCGCACAGTCCGAGAGTCAAGAGCAGAGAGAACAAAGAACAAGGAAAGAGCAGAGAACAGAGAACAGAGATCAGAGACGATTCCTGTCTCTGATCTCACAGCGAGCACAGCGAGCGATCTCTGCTCTCTCATCTTCCTCAAGCAGCGAGCTCGTTAGAACTCGTCGAGCCAGGCGTCGGCCTGCTCGACCATGTACATGCTCACGTCATGGACGCGATCGAGTACATCGCACAGGGAGTCCTGCTTGAAGACGACATCAACCAGCGATCGTTTCGCAGCACCGACCACCGAAAGCAACCGATCCTCCTTGTCGGAGAGGGCGGCCATGGTCTCGACAGCTGACACCTCGATCGGGAGGTCGATCCCGCCCATGCCTGCCAGTTCGGCTGACAACACGATGATGTCAGGCGGCTTGCGGAGAGGTGGCAGGGACCAGTTGAAGAAGAACGTGACTTCGTACTCGTTCTTCTGATCTTCCGGGATACCGTCAGCATCGTGGAGCGCATCCTCGAATCTCAGCAGCAGCCGGGGTTCCACGTCGAGCGCGATGTGGAGGTCGAGAGGACCGGCGCATGCCTCCGCCGGATGCACGTCGATCTCCCACGACTGCCGCAGGGTGTACGTCTCCACGAAGTGGCGTTCGTCGTGGACGTGGAAGCCATGCTCCATGGCATGATCCTTCAGATAGGTGACGGTCGAGGCAAGGTCGACTGCCATCAGGAACCTTCAGCGGCGTGGATCTCGATGCCACCCATGACAGCAAGGGCGTCGATCAACAGAAGCGGGTAGCCATCTCGATCGGCATCCGGATCGGTCAGGTTGGCAACGCCGCCCATCACGGACCGGCCCATCACCTCGACCCGCCATTCGTCGGGCACCACGACGTCGATGCCGCCCATGACCGCTCTGAGCACGAGGATCGATCCCGGAGCGACATTCGCGTCCAGGAGGTCGAGCTCGATTCCACCCATGAACGCGGTCGCTCTGCCCTCGGCGATCGCTTCCGCCCGGCTCTCGAACACCGCGCCCCCGAGTGAGGCAACCACCGAGAAGGTGTTGTCCTCTTCATCGCCGAAGGCCGGCACCCTGGATCGCACCACGAGGCCCGCCACGAAGCTCGATGCAGTTACCGCAATCAGGGCGACGAAGAGCTTCTTGAGGAATCGCACGACTCCAAGCTACCAGCGCGCTGACCCAAGGCTTCCAGGCTCAAGCGATCGGCGACGCAGGATGGACATCGGACAGGCCAAGGCGCTGCACCGTTGCCACAGCCACCACGACGACCGCGACTCCGAGCCACTGCACCGGTTCGAGGGCTTGACCGAGCATGATCGCCGCAGCTATCGCTCCGATCGCCGGCTCAGCGGTTGCCACAACGCCCACGATTCCGGATGGTGCCAATCGAAGGGCAGCGAACTCGACGATGAACGGGACAGCTGTCCCGAGAATCCCAACGATCACGAGGTCGACCCATGCCTTCGCACCGATGTCCGTCGGGAAGGTCCAGATCGGAAGCACCACGAGCCAGATGATCGAGGCGAACACGAATCCCCAAGCGGCGATCTGCGCGGGCTGAAAGGTCTTGCCCAGATACTCGCCGTAGAGGAGGTATGTGGCGAACGCCACCGCGGACGCGAGGCCGGACACCACGCCGAGTGCGTCGGTTGCCTCCAGCGTCCAGGCTTGGGTAACGAGGCCTACACCGAGCACGGCCGCGACCGCTGCCGACCACACGAGAGCCTGTACGCGAATCCGGTGAACGACGACGACCCACCCCAGAACCATGATCGGCGCGAGGAACTGGATGGTCGCTCCGGGTCCGACACCGAGTGCCTCGAGGGCCCAGAAGAAGGTCACATTGACCACGGCCAGATTCACCCCGAGCAGGGCGAATTTCCAGAAGCCGCCATCGAGGCGAAGCACGCCTCGATGGGCCGCATAGGGAACGAGGACGACGAGGGCGATGATTGCTCGGCTCTGGGCGACTCGTGCCGGTGACACAACGTCGAAGACACCTCCGGCAACGGCCCCGGACACACCCCAGAGCGTTGCCGCGAGCAGGGTGAGCAGAGCACCCTTGGTAGTGCGATCCATGGCCATCGGGCGAGCCTACGGTCGCCGCGTTGCTTGTATCATCGCCACGAATCCGGAAAGGCGTCATGAAACCCCAAGTGCTGTTTGTCTGTGTCCACAACGCGGGACGGTCGCAGATGGGCGCCGCCCTGCTCGAGCATCATGCGATGGGTCGCATCATTGTCCGCTCGGCAGGATCCGCGCCGGGAGACGAGGTCAACCCGATGGCGGTGGCAGCCCTCGCGGAGTGGGGGCTCGACATCGCAGGCAATGCACCCCAGATCCTCCGCGACGAAGAGGTCCGGGCATCGGATGTCGTGATCACGATGGGGTGCGGCGATGCCTGCCCTGTGTACCCCGGCAAGCAGTACCTCGACTGGGACCTGACCGATCCTGCGGATCAGGAGCTTCCAGTGGTCCGATCCATTCGGGACGAGATCGACCAGCGTGTACGTCGCCTCGTGTCCGAACTCCTCGATTGACTGCAACCGAACCGACCTCTGGCAGGTTCTATAGGGCATGAAACCGCGAAACGCCTCCGATGAAACCGAGATCCTTGGGAAACTCGTCTCCGACCGCGACCTCGGATTCACGATGCTCGTCCGCAAGTATCAGCCAGCGGTGTACTCCGGTGCGCTCCGCCTGACACATCGGCACTCGGACGCCGAGGAAGTAGCTCAGGACACTTTTCTACGCGCCTACCGGGCACTCGTCGGCTATGACCGCGAGCGAATCTCCAAGATGAAACTGCAGCCCTGGCTCTGGACCATCGCTCTGAACCTGTGCCGGGATCGTGCATCATCGAGGACGACCGTCCCCGCGCCGGAGATCGACCTCGCAACGACGGACGAACAACCCCTGGACACAGAAGCGTGGAACCGAAGACTGAGTGCCCTTTCGGACGATCAACGTCTCGCCGTCGTCCTCA
>JBDLIR010000249.1:0-4009 GCA_039714815.1 Actinomycetota bacterium
GCCTCGCGGGCATCACCGAGAGGGAGTTCGCCACGCTCGAAAGGTTGGTCCGCCGCAACGATCTCAGCCATCTTCGTCTCGATGACATCGAGGTCGTCCGGGGTGAACGGACGGTCATTGCTGAAGTCGTAGTAGAAACCGTCCTCGATGGCCGGGCCGATTGCAAAGGTCGAGTTCGGAAACAACTCGAGGACCGCCTGAGCCATGATGTGAGCTGCGGAGTGCCGGATGACGTGTCTGCCGGCTTCAGTGTTGTCGGTCACGATCGATACGGAGGCATCTGACGCAATCGGCCGATGGAGATCGTACATCGCCCCATCCACCGTCACGGCAACGGCAGCCTTCGCCAGGCGGCTGCCGATATCGGAGGCCACGTCGAAGCCCGTTACGTCGTCGCCGTAATCGCGCTCGGATCCGTCTGGCAGTGTGATTCGTATCGACACGATGTCCGCTCTCTCTCTGGTGAGCCACAAGAGTAATCAGATACCGGAGTTCGGTATCTGGTGTCTGGTGTCTGGTGTCTGGTATCTGGAATCTGTGTCCCCTAAATACCGCGGTTTTTCGCGTTCCCTGCCTACATTGGGTCCAGTATCAAAGGAGGCGTGATGTTGGAGATGGCACTCGCGGCAGTCTTTGTGACTGTGGCACTCGTAGCGATCGGCGGGAGGACTGTCTCCACCGACAAAGCGGTGACATTGGGCTTCACCCCCCGGGAGGAACTCTCAGACCTCCCATGTCCCTGGTGCCGGGCGTCGACCCGTGAGGCAGATGATCACTGTCCCTCATGTAGCCAGCCGTTCGGGTAGTCACTCGCGAGTGAATTCGCTGTTGGATCGCTCGAGTTCCATGCCGACGGATAGGTACAGGCTGACAGCGGATGTATTCGATCGGTCCACCCAGAGCGCGCCTCTTCGAACGTCGGATCGTGCGGTCAGGTAGCTGAAGCCTGCGTGGAGCAACGCCACACCAAGCCCGGTCCCCTGATGTGCAGGATCCACAGCGATCCTGAAGATCTCACCGTCTCCGTCAGGGTGTACCTTCGTCCAGCAGAACCCGGCGATGCCTCCGCTCTCAGCGATGAACACCCCTTCGTCATCGAACATCGCCTGTGATCGGTACTCGAACATGTCTGCGGCATCCAACGCAGCGGCCTCGCGGTGGCCCTTGAACGCAGCTTGATTCACTGCGACCATCCCTTCGACATCACCAGGCAGGAATGTCCTGATCCGATGCTCGGACGACGGTTCGGGGAGGCTCACCAGCGGCAGATCGACGACGAGATAGTCGAGCACGCGACTCACCACGAACCCGCGCTGATCGAGAACAGAATCGAGAGACGGTCTTCGAGACCAGATGCTGTAGGAATCCGATCCCTCGACGAGCGGGAGTGAGGCGTCGAGCACCGCACCCTCGAAGGCCGGAAACCGCATCCCGGGACGGACAGCCGTTTCGAGTTCCTTGTGCACGGATCGGTCGCTCTGAGCATGCGACGCAACTGCCCCTATGGCGATGACGTTGTCGTCCTCGGCAACAAGCACGGCGCGTCCGAAGTCAGGGTCGATAGGCAGCTTCGCATCTGAGAATGGAGCGAAGCCGTCGTGGCGTGTGAGCGTCTCGATGAACGCTGCGATGTTTTCTGGTAGAGGCATGGCGAGAGGGTACTTGGCACCCGGTCCCTGAAACTTGGAGCTTCCCCTGACGGCTGTGAGCTGGCGGCTGAGGGCTGGGAACGCGATAGTCTCCCGACCGTGAGCACGGTAGGACTTGTACTTGGCGCTGGTGGAATCACGGGCGCAGCGTTCCACTTCGGGACCATCATGGCGATCGAGATGGCCACGGGCTGGGACCCCAACAGCGCGGACGTCGTTGTCGGAACGTCTGGTGGCGCCTTCGTTTCCGCGATGATCCGCGCAGATGCCGTCCACCCGGACACCTTCGTCGGCACAGGTGAGACGAAAGAAGAGATCCACGATTGGCTCGCCAGTTATCTGTATCGCCGTGGCGCGCCCCGTGGCGGCATCCGGTGGGTGAAGAAGGGTCTCCTCCCGGCGCTGCGTCGCCCGAGCCTGTACGCGGCGCTTGGCAGTCCAGGCATGTACCGCACCGACGGGATTGCTGCCTGGGTATCGGACGCTGGCGGCGACATGGCGAACGAGTGGCCTGAAAAGCCAACGGCGATCGTCGCATACGATCTCGATACGAGATCGAGAACGCCCTTCGGGACGCAGGTAGCTCCGGAGGTTTCCCTATCGCAGGCAGTGGCAGCGTCGAGCGCCGTGCCCTTCGTCTACGAGCCCGTGAAGATCCTGGACCGCTGGTACGCCGACGGCGGCCTTGCATCAGGAACATCAGCAGACCTCGTCCTCGCGCTCCCTGAACCGCTGGATCTCGTCCTGATCGTGGCTCCCCTCGCAGCCAACACACCTCGAAGATCCGGTCATTTCTACGAGGACGTTTTCGACAAGGCTGGACGTACCGCTCTCGCTGCTGAGATCGCAAAGATCCGCGCTGCTTGGCCAACGACGGAGATCCTCGTGTTGCGCCCGGACGAGCATGTGCTCGATATCGCCCGGCCCAACCCGATGTCAGTCACTGCCGCGATCCCGACGTTCCTGACGACGCTCCGTTCGATGAAGTACGAACTCGGCCACTCATCCGTATGGCGGGTCCTCGATCAACATCTCGTTTCCTCTGCGCGGGCATAGCTCCCTCAATCTTCGCCTTCCTCGAACGCGGTAGCATGCCCAACATGAGATCCGACAGGCAACATGTCGACGAGACTGCCCATGACGAGCCGGGCGGGTTCTTCAACACATCGGACCGTGTAGAACTCGTCGCAACGATCGCTATCGCCATCGCAACGATCCTGACGGCGTGGTCCGCATTCCAAGCAGGGAAGTGGGGCGGAACACAGTCGATCAACTTCTCCGAGGCGGGAGCTGCCCGAACGGAGTCGACGAGGGCCGACACCCTTGCAGGCCAGCTCACCCAGATCGATGTTGCCATGTATCTGGACTGGGTTTCGGCGGTCGTCGAGGAGTCCCGCGACGGCCTCCTTCCCCCCCTCGACGATGGAAACTTCGACCCTGTGCGTGGAACGGTGTCTGGTTTCATCGCAAACAGATTCCGAGACGAATTCGTCCCGGCTGTCGACGCGTGGCTCGCAACCGACCCCGTGAACAACCCCGATGCGCCGAATAGCCCGTTTGAGATGGAGGAGTACGTAGTCGCAAAGAGCGTTGAAGCCGATGAGCTCGCCGCACTCGCTGACGAGAAGGCCAAAGCAGCAAGGACTGCGAACCAGAACGGTGACAACTACGTATTGACGATGGTTCTCTTTGCGTCGGTGCTGTTCTTTGCTGGAGTGAGCTCCAAGATGGCGAGCCGGCGGAACCGGATACTGATGCTGTCGTTCGGCATCATCGTCCTTCTCGCCGGCATTGTCATTCTCTCGACGCTGCCGATACTCGTGTAGAGAGGCGTTTCGTACCGCGCCCTACGCTGCCGCTATGGCACGCGCCAGCTCGATGGCTCCGATCACGCCCGCGTCGTCTCCGAGTCCCGGCGGAAGAACCGCCGGACCACCGCTTGCGAAGGGCACTGCCGGATACCCGCCGGATGCAGAGACAAGCGCGTCGGCCACCGAAGCGTGGAACCCGGCCATCTTGGCTACTCCCCCGCCGATGATCACCTGCTCGACGGGGATGACCGCACACATGGTCGCAACCGCGTGGGCGAGGTACCACGCTTCCAAGTCGAGCATGGCAACAGCGTTCACGCCGGGTGCGTCGGCAGGGACACCCCAACGGTCCCGTATCGCTGTCCCCGAGGCCATGCCTTCGAGGCAGTCACCGTGGAACGGGCAGCTGCCACCGAACTCGTCATCAGGATGCCGTGGAACTCGAACATGGCCGATCTCGGAATGATTCGCACCACGCAGCACCCCACCGGCAGACCACAGCGCCCCGCCAATGCCCGTCCCGACCGTGTAATACGCAACGTTCTCGCT
>JBDLIR010000250.1:0-3992 GCA_039714815.1 Actinomycetota bacterium
CACCGTGTGCATCGATGAGCTCAGCGAGTTTGATGAGGGCCTGTCCACGGTCGCGCGGCGCAAGCCCTGACCATCGGCCGTCTTCGAACGCTGCTCGTGCGGATTGGGCCGCGTCGTTGATGTCATCCGCTTGTCCCGATGCGACTTCGGTGATCGTCTCGCCCGTTGCGGGGTTCACCGTGTCGAAGCGTTCGCCTGTGCGCGACTCCCGCCACTCCCCATCGATCAGGATGTCGTTGTGTGGCGTGACGGACTCCGCCGCCCGTGACCATTCTTTGAGTGTCTTGGCTGTCATGTTCGTTCCTCTGTCACGCTGTGCCGCTTCTTCTCGCTTCTTGCGTCCGTTGCGACGAGATATGGACGCTATGGACGCAAGAAGCGAGAGTGCGGGCTGTCATGTTCGTTCCTCTGTGACCCGGTGCCATCTCAGACGCATCACGGTAGGGCGGTCCGATCCGACTCCGAGATCTGACAATACGAGGTCCGTCGTGCCGTCTTCGTTGTGGTTCCATTCGATGTGTCGCACCTGTGTGCCTCCCACCCAGTCCGGGAACAGGCTGACCTCGACGTGGTGGTGGACCTCGTCTCCGACGATCTCGAAGGTTCCAGCGTATGAGAGGTAGCCGGCCGCAGCAGTCGCCCTGTCTAGGGCCGTTGCTTCGTTGAAGGTGCGGGTACCCATCGAGCTGCGGTTGGACTTCATCAGCGTGGCGACCATGCGGCCCTCGTCCGTGTAGGTGATGAGGCCCTGGGCCTTGCCGGCGAACTGGTGGGTGACGCGTCCGTTGCGCATCGTGACGGTCCAGTCGATGAGTCGCCATGTTCCGATCAAGTCGTGCATCGGCGTGACACTACTAACGAATCAGCTCACAGCCAACAGCCGACAGCCGACAGCCAGCACCAAGAGCTGACAGCTGATGGCTGATAGCTGACGGCTGCCTGCCCTACCCTCGCGGTTCCGGACCGTAGGAGAAACGGTGTCTGTTCGGCTTATCACACTCACGATCGTCGGGTTCCTTCTCGGCGCGCTCGCCGCCGGCGGGATCGGTGTGCGTGTGATCCGCGAGGTGCGCTCAGTTGACGACGCCACTTCCCTGCCGCCGCAGAACATCGCACGCTCAGGTGGCTATCACATCGATCCGAACGAAACGTTGATCGCATCGACCGCGCTGGTGCCTTCATCAGTGTCGGGTGATGCCGACCGCGTCACCATCTCCTACACCTTGAACTCTCTGGCACCATCGATGGGCGTAGAGCCGATCGTTGACTTCCTCGGCTTCGGCACAGTCGAGACCATCCCAAACGAGGATCTCAACCATGTGTATCCACGAAGCTGGGTGATAGACACACCCGGTGGCCCGGTCGAGGGTGGTCCGGGGAACGAATCCGCCCGCGCCGTCGAGTTCGAAACCGACAGCGCCTTCGATATCGAAGACATCGAATCCGTCCGCATCACCGAGGCTTTGGCGCCGTTCCCGTTTGCCGTACCTGTCGCACTGTCCGTTACAACGCCTGTGATCGAGGCTGTTCCTGGCGTCTCCGTGGAACTGTTGAACGTTTCTGACCAGGGTTCGACAACGATCGTTCAGGTCGCGATCGATGTCGTCGATGAGGCCGCGACGCACGTCTTCGTTGCCGGCGACGGTGCTGGATGGCGTTCGGCAGTCTTCGAAGCCGAGGGCAGGCCACGAGTGAATTTGACATGGGCTGGCGGTGCCTTGCCGTCTGACATTCCCCTTGTCGTGTCGGGTACGGAATGGGTCACCATCGAGGGACCGTTCACGGTGAGCTTGGACGGTGTCAGATGAGCGGCCAAGACGGGAAGTTCGCCGATCTCATGCGGTCTCCCTACGAAGACGATGACCGACAACGCGAGGGCGAGAGTGATCTGGCCTGGAAGCCGCCAGTGATCGCAGCGATTCTTGGTGCGCTGCTCGTGGGCGCCTTCGTGATCTACTCGATCGTTGCGGGACCTGCCGATGATCCCGAGGAAGCGTCGTCGGCGCCGACCGATACGGCTGCCGCGCAATCGACGGATCTGCCCGAGGGATTCACACCGTTCCCAAGCGGGAACGGCGCTCGGATCGAGGCCGTAACCCCGGTGGAAGGATCACAGTACGTGGCTGTGTCCACGGCGGTTTCCGGCTCCGAAGCCGCTAGCGAGGTCGCCCCGGACGAGATCGCGTACTGGGAACTCCAGACCGATGCGGGCACGGTCCCCATGCGCGAGCAGCTATCGGCGCTCGGAGTGCTCGGCAACACCAGCGTCGTGCTCGAGGTGGACGGAGTTCCTGGCGGGTCGCAGCTCTTGGCCTATGTCGTGTCAGACGTCACCGAGCGAACATCTGTCATAGAAGCGCCGCTTGACGATGGGTCGCCAGAGACAGACTTCAGTATCGAGATAGAGCCTGGCGTGAGTGTCAACGGTGTGGTCTCCATCGGAGAAGGTTGGGGTCATCTTGTCTGGTCCCTCGAGGGGGGAATAGCAGCGAAGGTCGACGTTGTCGTCACATTCGTCGGAACAGACGACCCGAGTAGCGAAGGGATCCACGAGACGCAACTGATTCCGGGCCATCACCGGACGTTGTCACAGGGGATAGGTGCGATCGAGTCAGCCCCTCTCTACGGGTTCGACGGCAGCTATCAACTCTATAGAGTCGGTGAGCCCCTGAGTTCGGCGAACGAGCCGACCTCGCTGTTGCTCGAGTTCACTGCCGATGTGGTCGTTGCGGTATCCGACCCGGTCGTGATCGGTCCCCTTCCAGGGAGCTGAGAAGCAGGTCCGATGCGGTTGGATGCTGGACTACTGTGGGCGATGAACTGTCTACCGTGAACTGAGGTCCCGTGTTCGACCCGGCCGAACTCGCTGTCCAGAGCGCACTCGATGCAGGTGCTGCTTACTCCGCTGCCCGTGTGGTCGTTTCCAGAGCGGAGACCATCAACGTCCAGAACCAGAACCTCTCCCGACTCGATCGCTCCGAACGCGCCGGCGTCGGTGTCCGGGCGCTGATCGGTTCGTCGTGGGGTTTCGCAGCCACGGCCGATCTCTCCGACCATGCTGTGCGGGCGGCGGGTGAACGGGCAGCGGCGATCGCAAAGGCCTCAGCACTCGTTCCGGGACCACCCATGGAGTTCGCAGATGTACCGGTCCACCAGACATCCTGGGAGACCCCCCAC
The DNA here is from genome assembly GCA_039714815.1 of Actinomycetota bacterium. Classification (GTDB taxonomy): domain Bacteria; phylum Actinomycetota; class Acidimicrobiia; order Spongiisociales; family UBA5794; genus JAMBLL01. The sequence continues at coordinate 3,178 of JBDLIR010000250.1, forward strand.
GCCGAGGACCCGTTCACGGTGTCATTGTCCGAAAAGGTCGACCTCCTCGTAGCGGTGACGAAGACCATGCAGGACGTCGAGGGCGTCAAGATCGCCACGGGCAATCTCACGTTCTGGGACACCAACAAGTGGTTCGTGTCGTCCCAGGGACATCGGATACATCAGCACATGGTCGAGAGCGGCGGCGGGTACGACGCAACGGCGATCGGCGAGTCCGAGACCCAGAGGCGGTCCTATCCCCAGTCCTTCGGGCAGTACGAAACCGGCGGCTACGAGGTTGTCAGAGGATGGGAGTTCGAGAGCCACGCTCAGCGGGTTGCCGAGGAAGCCGTAGCGCTCCTGACGGCAGACGAGATGGAGGAGAGCGAGACCAATCTCATCCTCGAAGGATCCCAGCTCGCGCTCCAGATCCACGAGTCGGTCGGCCACGCCATCGAACTCGACCGGATCCTGGGTTGGGAGGCGGCGTTCGCAGGGACGAGCCACCTGGAGCTCGACAAGCTCGGTGTTCATCGCTACGGCTCCGAGCTCATGAACATCACCGCCGATGCGACCCTGCCCGGAGCGCTTGGAACATTCGGATACGACGATGAGGGCACACCGGCGGCCGCCGTCGACATCGTCAAGGACGGTGTCTGGGTCGGTGTTCTCTCCGGGAGGGACTCAGCTGCCATTGCAGGGCTGCCGCCAGGGGGCATGGTCAGGGCGGACGGGTACAACAGGCTCCCGATGGTGAGGATGACGAACGTCGGGCTGCTACCGGGCACAGGCTCCCTCGCAGACATCATTTCTGACACGGACGAAGGCGTGTACAT
>JBDLIR010000251.1:0-3976 GCA_039714815.1 Actinomycetota bacterium
TGTCAGCCGTCGAGCCTGGTCAGCTCCGCCTGGAGCGTGGCGGCTGCTTCCTCAGCCGTGGCGCCGTCGTAGATGATACGGTCTATTGCACGGATCAGCGCTGCTCCGGGTTCGTCGAAGCTGTGCGGGACTGGTTCGACGCTGTAGTCATCGAAGGCATCGATGAACAGCTGTAGCCAGGGATCAGCATCGACAGCGCCGGTGTATCCGTCGGACTCAAGGAATGCTCGTGACGGCTGGAGATAGCCCAGGTTCTCGAACCAGAACTGTGGTTGCTCTGTTTCACCCTTCTTGCCGAGCATGAACGCCATGAACTCCTGTGCGGCAACCTGCTCATCGGTTGGGCTGTTCGAGTTGACCGACCATCCCCACAGCCAGGAAACGTTGTGGTAGGTGGCTGGGTCGCTCGGATCAACGACGGGGTGGGGCGCAACCGCAAAGTTGAATTCTCCGTCAGGAGCGTTCGGGCTCGCTGCCCCTGGGTACCACGCTCCCGCGAGCACCATCGCAACTCGACCTTGCGGGATGTCAGCAAAGAAGTTGCTGATAAACGTCGGATCATACGCCTCGTACTCGTAGGTGTAGTCGTAGATCACATCGAGGGCATTGACGACTGCTTCGGTGTCGGCGGCGGGGGCGCCATCGATGAACAGGTCGTCCTGGCCGTACTGACGCATCAGTGCATAGAAGTTCTGGGCATACCACTGGGGCGATCGGAAGTTCGCAAAGAACCCGAACTGGTATCCGACTCGCTCGATGACGCCAGCGTCGGTTTCGATCCGCAGGTCCGACGAGATCTGACCGATGTCGTCCCATGAGAGCGGCTGGTCGGCCGGGATCTCAGCACCGACCTCATCGATGAGATCCTTGTTGTAGAAGAGTGCCAAGGTGTTGAACTCGCTGAACACACCCATCATCTGCCCGTCCTGTTCAAGCACTGAGAGTGTGCCTGGCTGGTACGCATCGATGAACTCCGCGTTGTCTTCGTATCCGAAGATCGTTGGGTCGAGCGGCGCGATCCAACCGTTCTCGAGGATGGGCCCGTAGCTCCAGTCGCCCATGTCCCATAGATCAGGTCCCTGCCCGGACGAGAGCGCGGTGAGGAGCTGAGCATCGTACGACACGATCCCCGCAAACGGGATCGATGTGACTTCGACCTTGATGTTCGGGTTCTCCGCTTCGAACTCAGGCACCCATTTATCGAGGAGAGCGTTCTGGAGCGGCTCGAACTCGTGGCTCCATACCTCGACGGTGATCACATCCTCGGCGGTCGCCTCCGTCGTGGCCGCTTCGTCGAGTTCTGCCTGTGCATCTTCGAGCTGCTGCTCGAGACCAGCAATCGTTTCGGCGTCTGTGCTGTCGGCGGATTGAGCCGCCTCCAGCTCACTCTCGAGCTGCGCAACCCGCTCGGCTGTGGCGCTGTCGTCGCCGCTGCCAGAGCATGCGGCAGCGAGCATCGCAAACACCAGACCCAGAGCGATAAGACTCCGTCGCTGTGTGAAAACCCTCACGTTCCGTCCTCCGTCGTTTCTCTCAATTCGTGCCGCAAGGGCGGCACCTGCCGTGTGTTCGAAGCCCTATCGTCAACCGATCCGACTTTCTATGTTTATTGACCTTAGTAAGTTAGGGTATCCAGTGCAAACCTGTTTGTGAGGGGAAGGAGCGCAGCCATCTCTACACCACTGCGAGTGCGTCGCAAAGTGACGCGGAGCGATCAACGTCGCCAGAACCGAAGATTGGTGCTGCAATCGATCATTTCGACGGGCGCCACAAGCCGCGCCGATATTGCTCGAGCGACGGATCTGACGCCTGCGACGGTGAGCGACATCGTGGCGGACCTCGTCGAGGAAACGATCGTGAAGAAGCTCGGGACCGGGCCGAGCGGAGGCGGCAAGCCGCCAACGTTGTTCGGGCTCAACGCCGATGCGAGAAGCATCGTCGCTGTCGACCTCAGCGACGGCGGACAAACGGGCTCGGTGATGCTTCTCGATGGCACGACGACACATGGCAGTACGCGGCACCAGCAGGCGCCGGGTGGCGAGACTGGGGTCGAAGCTGTGATCTCGATTGTCGATCAACTCGTGTCGCTTGCGCCGTCACCGCTTCTGGGTATCGGCATCGGGACTCCCGGCGTAGTCAACGCGTCAGGTGTCGTGGTGGAAGCCCCCAACCTTGGCTGGCGAAACGTTGACCTGCGTAGCCGCGTCACGGCACACTTCGACCACCCGGTGCATGTTGTCAATGACAGCTCCGCCGCTGCGCTGGCTGAATACTCCTTCGGCACCGTCGACACCAGTAGCTATGTGGTGTTGAAGATCGGCGATGGCGTTGGCGCGTCGGTGATGCTCGACGGTCGTATCCACGGGGGCTCTCATAATGCAGCCGGTGAGGTCGGGCACGTCTCGATCGACGCAACTGGTGCACGATGCCGGTGCGGCAGACGTGGCTGCCTTGAGACGGTGGCGTCGGCCCCCAAGATTGCACAGCGTCTCCGTGAGCGTCTCGGCATTGCGTCAGGTGACATGCAGGGTGTGTTCACAGACGCAAGCACTCGCGCGACTGCCCACGATGACGAGGCAATCAAAGCACTTGCCGGAATCGCCGAAAGCATCGCCACCGTCCTCTCAACCACTGTTGCTGTGCTCGATGTACATCACGTGATCCTCTCGGGTCCTCTCGAGTCGCTCGGGGACGTCTTTCTCGAGCTGCTCAAATCGGCTGTGAGCCGCAGAGTTCTCCCGCGCCTCGGAGACAACCTGGTGATCACCTACGGGCAAGAACCCGATCGTGCCGTACGGCTTGGTGCGACAGCGTTCGTGATCAACCGAGAGCTCGGCGTTGCATGACACGTCGCGACAGAACGGCTCTATCGAGTTCCGGGTACCCGTGCGATAGACGCGCGATGGAGGGCCACAACGACCCGTCACGGGGGCGAATACGTTTCGGTTTCCTACGGTGCTGAGACGTTGAGGCCGAGTTGGGGGAAGTCGTCCGGGGTGAGGTCGTCGATGTTGCCTGACGCTATCGGGGTCGCAGGTGTCAGCATCGCCTCCTGCTCCCCTTCGACAGGCCAGAGGATGTCGAGGATCCTGGTGCCGTTGATCGAACCGTCCCCACCACCGATCCGCCACTGCTGGGCTGCGGACTCGACATCACGGATCCTGCGTACGCCTGACGATGGGAAGCCTTCCTGGGACATCACCGCAACGGCATAACCCCACGACGACGGATCGCCCTCGCCGAAGAGGTCCCTGGACATGCGCACCACCACCCTGCCCTCGTCACCGAACACGAGCGTCGTCATCGTCGGCAGCGTCTCGTTGACATCTGCGTCGCTCGTGGCGGTGAACAATGCAGGTTCCCAACCCTCGACGGTGAGCGCACGCTCCCACCCGCCCGGGGCTGCGATCGCAGCATTGCGGCCGTCGATCAGCGTCCTCGCGCCCGAATCCGCGACCCCATCGGTGTCGACATAGACATCGAACGTCTGGATCGACAGGCCGACGGGGGAATCCCACGGGTTGGCGATCGGTGACCCCACGGTGAACTCGAACACGAGTTCCTCCCCGGATAGACCGACCGAGAAACCGGTCAAATCGAACGATCCAGGGGTGAACACGGTGTCAGTGGGGTACGTGTAGGTGCCAGGGCCGAAATCGTCTCCTGTGGGATCGATCTCGCTGAACAGGACCTCGACATTGGAGATGTCGGGAACCTGGACGGCTCCCCTTCCGTCCGCCGGCGCAACATCCGTCGTACCTGCCTCGTCCACGATCGCCTTGATGGAGAATCGGTCGCCGACACCGATGGCGCCGAGCGACTCAAGGGGAACCGCAAAGGCAACAGCATCGCCGTCGGTGGACGATCGCAGGGCGCCTGCATCCAAAAACAGAGCCTCTGCGATGACATCCCGGCCGCCTACGGGCGGTGGGACGATCGGGCCGAGCACCGACCCGTCATCACCAACACGCACAAC
>JBDLIR010000252.1:0-3955 GCA_039714815.1 Actinomycetota bacterium
TTTGTCTGATCCTCCATGACCCGATCCTACTTCAACCCCCTGCGGCGACGGACCACCCACCCGCCGGCCCGTTCAGGCGTCTGAATCGTCCAGATGTGGACGGTGAGGACGCCAGAAGCGGTCGGTCTCGGTCAGTTGTTGGCTGTCGGCTGTGGGCTGACGAGATCGAGATACTCCTCCGCCATGGCGAAGTAGTCGAATTCGGCCGCTCCCTCTCCGACCTGGATCAGACACCACATCGTGTTCCAACAGAGAAACACGGGGATCAGGAGCTCGAGTCGATGGTGCATCTCCGGTGTCGCCGCCCCGTAGTAGCTCCGCAGCAGAACATCGCGTCCATCCCTGTCGAGATTGAGTCCGACGCCGGCTAGGTCGTACATCGGGTCTCCCATGCCTGCGTACTCCCAGTCGATCAGCCACAGTCGGCCGTCGTCGAGGAAGTTCAGGTGGTACGGGTCGTTGTGGCACACAACGAGGTCTTCGATGGGAAGCGTCTGCCTCGTGGCCCGCGCCGCCTCCACCAGCTCGATGAGTCCGCCCAACCTCGTCGGCAGCTCGGAACCCCGCTCGTTGAGGACGACCCTCCAACGATCGATCACAGCGAAGGGGTCGAACGTACCCGCGATCGGCGGCAGGTCGTGGACGTCACGCATGCGACGTGCGACCCGTGCGACCATCTCTGGTGCGGTGAACTGCTCGACCGTTGGGGGATGGGCATCGGGAAGGTACCGAAACACCGCATGCCCCTCGGGCTGGAGAAAGACGATGATCTCCGGCGCAAACCCTGCAGCATGGGCCTGCCGTGCGGCCGACTCCTCCCGCCTCCTGTCGATGCCGAGCAACTCCGCGTTGTCGCATGCGTGGCGGACCACGAACATCTCCCCGTCGGCATCGACGAGATAGTTCGTGTTCGACAGGCCACCGGGAAGCATCGACACCGACACGGTTGCAGCGTCTTGAATCACCGGCACATCGGCGACGAGCCTCGCGAATATCGGGTCATTGTCTGATGGAGCCACGGTGTCTGATGCTACCCGCAGCGCCGTCACCCCGTTCATGCGTCCGAATCGTCCAGATATGGACGCTGAGGACGCCAGAAGCGGGCGGTCGGCCGGTCAGGGGGTCATGGTGTAGGCGTCGCGCAGGGCATAGACGTGGTCGGCCCACACCCGCTGATACCGGTCGAAGTCCGATGCGGGCTTGCGGACCATTGCAAGACACAGTTCACCCTGGGCGTTCGTCGTTCCTGCTTTTGCATGAAGATCGATGGCGAACGACGACATATCGCGCACGAGCACATCGAACATCTCGTCGATGAGGTCGTTGTCGATGTCGTAGATCGCCGCGTTCTCAAGCAGTAACTGGGCGTACACGATGAGCGTGAAGATCTCCCCGACCGCAAGGAGCCAGTCCGTGTCGCGGATCTGCTCCCCCTCCGGAGGTTGCGTGGCGAGCAGCATCTTGAACGTGTCGATCTGCTCGACGAAGAGGTTGACGTTCGCCAGGTCGAACGGTGCGAATGCCCTGGCATAATCACCGAACGCGATGCTCCCGAGTCCCTTCGTCGGCCCCTGGTCGAACAGGAAGTCGTCGTTGGCCGCGTCGTTGCGCATGCCAACCTCCGGCATGCCTTCCGATGGCATGAAGTAGTTCCTCATGAACTTCACGATGAGCGCGATGTTGACATGGACGGTTCCTTCGAGCTTCGGCAGTGCCCTGATGTCGCGGGCCGCCATCTCGAAGTAGGTGTCCTTCTCGAATCCCTTCGCTGCGATGACGTCCCACAGGTGGTTGATGACGTCCTCACCCTGGGTCGTGACTTTCATCTTGACGACGGGGTTGAACAGGAGATACCGCCGATCCTGCGGTGTCGCAGACCGCATGTAGTCAGCGGCACGCAGAGCGACGAGTTTCATCGCGACGAGACGGGCGTACGCGTCGGTGAAGAGACGCTGCACATGGGGGAAGTCCGTGACGGTCATCCCGTAGAGGTGCCGGTGCGCGGCATGGTGGATCGCCTCGTACATCGCGTGGGTGCACATGCCTATCGATGCCCATCCGAGGTTGTACTTGCCGATGTTGACCGTGTTGAGAGCAGCGTTCCATGCCGCTTCACCGCGCGAGAGGATGTCACCGTCAGTGATCGGGTAGTCGACCAGTTCGTACTCGGCCACATAACTCTGGGAGTGGACGACGTTCTTGATCAACTTGAAATGTGGCGCCTGGGAATCGACGGTGAAGAACACGTACTCGCCGGTGTCTGTGATCTTGCCGAACGTCGACACCATGCCCGCCTGGTTCCCGTTCCCGATGTAGTACTTGCGCCCTTTGGCGACGTACGTCCCTTCGCCGGTTGCGGTGAGCGTCATGTCAGAGGAGTACAGGTCGGCACCGTGCTCCTTCTCTGACAGGCCGAAAGCGAAGATCGCTCCATCGTCGAGCAGCGCAGCGGCCTTCTCCTTGAGGGCTTCGTTGTCGCTCATCCAGATGGGTCCGAGCCCGAGCACGGTGACCTGCCAGACGTACCAGTAGGGAAGCCCGTAGAAACCGAGGATCTCTGCGAACTCGCAGTTCCGCCAGGTGTCCCACCGGGTGTCGTCCCCGCCGTACCCGGCAGGGGTGCACATCGTCGCGAAGATGCGCTCGTCACCGAGGAAGTCGACGAAGTCCTGATACCACGCGGCGGCGTGATCATCCTCTTTGATGCTTGCCAGACCCTTGGATTCGAAGAAGTCGATCGTCTTTCGCATCACATCATCCGAACGCGCATCGGGGTAGGGGCGATCCCTGTCGAACGGATGGAGGAGGAACATGACAACTCCTTGCTGTGAGGTACACCTGCAGCCACGGCAGCTACCAACAGAAGGTTAGGAGCGTCCCCCGACGAGCCATCGTGGTGCGGGTCGGCTCACGTATCGAGCACGAACACCGGCACTTCACGACCATCGATGCGCTCACGGTATTTGGCGAAGCCCGGATACACCTTTGTGGCGAGGGCAAACGCCTCTTCGGTTTCGGACTTCGTCGCCAGCCGTGAGACGACCTCAGCCGACCGTTCACGATATTCGACAGTGGCCGTTGGGTCCGCTCTGAGGTTGAACACCCATCCCGGCGTGGGCTTCTGCCCGTAGTTCGTGCCGATAACCGCAATGGCATCTCCTAGAGGGATCCCCAGCAGAGGCATCGTCCTTGGCTGCCCGCTTCTGGCCCCGGTAGTCGTCAACATGATCACAGGGAGTCCGGCCATGATGCCCGGAACCGTGATGCGCCCACCGCTCTTGCGATACAACAGGCGGTCGATCGGGTAGAGCGTCTTTTGGAACAGCCACGCAATGGGTCTCATCGACGCGAGGCGCTGCACAAGGCGCTGGACGATGTTCGGGGTCCTCACCGTGTATCCGAGTTCGGCCAGCAATGCCATCACAATCCTCCGGAGAGATCACTCGTGCGGGTCATCGAATCCTCCGCACCATGACACCGTAGTCGGCACACAGCGACACAGTGCCGAAGATCGACCCGGATCCCTCTGCCTCGCTCATCACCGTAAGATTGAAGCGCTCGGCACAATTCGATCACAGAATCAGGAGACGACCATGCGCTCACCCCGCACGAGACGATTCATCATCCTGGTAGCCATTGCTACCGTGATCATGATGGCGCTACCGGCAGCGGCCACTTCAGCACCGGTCAACGACGACACGGCACGTACGGTCGCGAGCGTCGAGTTCGTCGGCGAAGTCGTGTTCCCAACAGGTGAGACGTTCGGCGGCACTGAGATCGGGGGTCTTTCGAGCATCACCTACGACAGCGAGCGGCACGTCTACTACTCGCTTTCCGATGACCAGGGCAATCGCACGTCAGGTGATCCGGTGCGGTACTACACGCTTGATATCGATGTCTCGGATGGGACACTCGACGATGGGGACGTCACGTTCGTGGACGTAAAGACCATGTT
>JBDLIR010000253.1:0-3935 GCA_039714815.1 Actinomycetota bacterium
GGCTACGCTTCTTCGTCGGGTCCCAATCGCGTATCCCTGCGCAGGCCCTTGCGCCCGGCCTGGACGAATACCTTCGCTTTTCGCTCGATCTCCAGCCGCCCGATGCCTGTCGCCTCGGCCAGGTCGGATGCAGATTCGCCGGCAAGGAGGCGTCGAACCAGTTTCGCCTGATCAGCAACAGTCCAGTCATCGGTAGACCGGGAATCAATCCCGGTGTGCGCGGCTGAACCTGAGAGTGAGTCAAGATACGCATCGACGGTGTCGGTGGCTGAACCAACATACCGAATCTGACCGTTGTCTAGCCAGATAGCCCTGCTGCACGACTGGGTAACACGGCCGAGGCTGTGCGTTACCATCACGACCGTCCCTGCACGACTCTGCAGTTGCTCCATCGCCGCCTTCGCCCGCTCCCGGAACTCCTGGTCGCCGACAGCGAGAACCTCGTCCACCAACAGAATCTCCGGCTCAAACGTCATCGCGATCGCAAAGGCCAAGCGTGACCGCATACCGGATGAGTAGGTGGAGACCGGTCTGCCTATCGCCTCACCTATTCCCGCGAAGTCAGCAATGCCGGGAAGCAGCTCGCTGATCTCTGCCTTCGGATGTCCAGCGGCGAGGCCGCCAAGATACACATTGTCATGACCGCTCAAGTGTGGATTGAATCCAACGCCGAGCGACAGAAGCGTCGGCACCCCTCCCCCAAAATGGACAGTGCCCGCGTTGGGGCGAAGTGTTCCGGCGAGCACCCTCAGCAAGGTGCTCTTGCCTGCCCCGTTTGGTCCGACAATGCCCACGACCTCACCCTTGGCGATCGAGCACGATACGTTGTCCAAGGCGATCACATCGTTACTGCCGCGACGGCGCTTGAACCCACGAATCTTGGGCCCACTGGCGACTCGATCTCTGTGGGGTCGGAACCGAACCGTGACGTTATCGGCCACGATCGCTTGAGAAGAAGACGATGCGCTCATAGTTCTTGGATCAACCTCGATTCGTATCGAACGAACGACGCAATCCCCACCACGCCGATCGCGACCGCACACACCGCTGCCACCATCAGATCTCTGCTCTCAAGCTCCCAACCGAGCAAGGCTGTTCGGTAGACCGATAGGAAGTAGAACATCGGGTTGAGATGCACGAGGGTCGACACCCATTCGGGAGCGTCTTCGAGCCGATCCAACGTCCAGATTATCGGCGACAGATAGAGCCACAGTCGTACAAGGAACGGGATGAGGCCGGCTACATCACGGTGTGGAACCGTGATCCGCGCGGTGAGGGCACTCAAACCAACGTTCCATGTGACCTGAAGCAGAAAAATGGGGATGAACCACAACAGCAACCAACCTGGCCAATCCCTCGTGAGCGGCAGAATGATGGCGAAGAACGCGACAATCGATACGAGGAATCCGATACCGGATTCGATGACGTTGGAAATCGGGAGTAGCAACCTCGGAAACCTGAGATTCGCCATCAGCTGCGAGTTGCCGACGATCGTCGACGTACCGCCAGAGACGACACCACTAGTAAAACGGAAAGCGAACATGCCTGCCATCAGATACCCGAGATACGCGGCGTTTCCACGTTGGCCTCCGGCGAATATCACACCGAATACGAGAAAGTAGACACCCGTCAACAGCAGCGGGTTGAGCACCCACCACACGATGCCAAGGCTGGTCGAGGCGTACTGCGACTTCAGGTTCGTCGTCGCCAGATACCAGGTGAACTGTCTCCGGCCCCACAATTCGGAGAGGTACTGTCGTGCCCCACTCTGTTTCGCACGAGATGTCGTATCTGTCATGGCGTTGATCGATAGCTCCCCGGACGGTGACGGGTAGTCAAATGTGTCCGGCTGAGAAACCGCGGGAGACCCGCGATCTCTGGAATCACAAGAAAGTTCGCTCTCCTGACCGGACTGGTGCCAGATGCTACCCCATGAGCATTCCAACTCGGTGTGAACCGGCCTGGGGAAGACCAAAACCTGCATGAAACCCGGCGAGGTTCCAATATCCGTCCGACCGCCACAGATCTTGCACAAACAGCAGGCCACACTGCCGTCGAATCGCTCAAGTAGCGCAGAGTTTGACCTGGGAGAGCACTTGTGTGATCAGCTAGACCTTTGCATGCGCACAGTGGGTTGCGAGCCTCCGCTGTCACCAGAACCTGATGGGTGATTGCGGTTCGCATTGTGAGCGTCCAACAGACGTGTGCTCCACTACCCTCTCTTGCATGTGCTCAGAGCCAAAGCCAGGAAGCAACGCGCGGCAACCTCGGGGAAGGACCGGGGTTCTTGTGGACACGATCATGAGCTCTGGACGCAGACTGCACCGCAGCACAGTGAAGCCACATCCTGCGATCCTGATAACCATCGCAGTGATCCTGTTCGTTGTTGTCATCGTGTCATGGAACACGCTCGGTCTGTCGCTCCAGACGGTCAACTGGTTCTTCATTGCTCTCTCGGCGCTGCTGGTACCCGTTTCATTGCTGTTGACAGCGGCAGAATACAGGCTCGTAGGCGCGGCCAACGGTGTCGAGGTGGCGTGGGGAAATGCCACGATGATCACGATTATCGGCAGCGTCGCCAATCTTCTGCCGCTGCCCGGGGCAGCCGCGGTGCGTGTCAATGATCTCATCGCCCGCGATGCCACCCCGTCGCATGCGACTCGAGCGACCGTCGGTATCGGCGTCCTGTGGCTCGGATGGGCACTCGTTCTATCCGGAGGTGGATTGCTCATGGCGGATTCCTGGATCATCGGACTGGCCTTGTTCGCCGCAGGAACCGCAACCGTGGTTACCTCCTGGCTCATTGCACCTCCGCGGACCCCGGATGGCTTCGGTGGTTGGCAGTGGTTCACGACCGGCTCCATCCTCGAGTTGACGGCGTTGGTCGTCGGGTCACTACGGATATGGCTCACACTGCTGGCTCTTGGAACGACAGCAACTCTTCTCCAGTCCGTTGGACTCGTTGCCGCAGGCGCCATCTCCTCATCGATTGGCATCGTACCTGGAGGGCTTGGCGTGAGAGAACTCATCGCGGGACTGCTCGCCCCTCTTGTTGGGCTGGAGATCGCGGCTGCGATCCTCACTGTCGCTGTCGTGCGAATGGTCGGGCTTGCGATTCAAGCGCCAATCGCCCTCATGATTGCAAGGACACAGAGCCAACATGTCTAGTCCAACAACGGTGGCATTCATCGTTGGCAAGGGCCGGAGCGGGTCGACCATCCTGGGCGATGTGCTCGGTTCGGTCAATGGGGCTTTCCACGTCGGGGAGTTGTGGCGGCTCTGGTCAGATGGACTCGATGAGTCCCACACGTGCAGTTGTGGAGAAACTGTACGCGGCTGCGCTCTCTGGGGACCCATTCTGGCCGAATTCTCATCCACACCACTCGGTGCCGAAGTTCTCGCACACCCCCAGAGCCTCATCGATCTGCAACAGAGTCTCTTTTCTTTCCGTGGCGCTGCAAAGGGCCGCATCACGCGCGGTGGCTACCGAAGTCGTGCCGATCGGTACCGAGATGCCATGTCAATCCTCTATGAATCGATCGCGAAGATCTCCAATGCTGATCTGCTCATCGACACATCAAAGTGGCCTCTCGATCCGAGTCTTCTCGATGCACCAGCGGGTATCCGAACGTACGGGATTCACCTTGTGCGGGATCCGTGCGATGTTGCGGCATCGTGGAAGCGAACGAAGTATTTCCCCGATACGAACGAACCCATGCCCACGTTCAGCTCAGCACACACCGCCGCGAGTTGGATCGCCCGCAACATCGCAGCGGAGTGGACCGGCAGGAGAATCGGTCCTCGAATGATGACGCTGCGTTACGAGGACTTCCGGTCAGAGGTGGAGATATTTGCTGATACCGGTGAAAAGGTTGGTGAGTTTGAAGCGCCTGCAGACGCTGAGGTCGTCCCACTAAAGAATAGCGCGGCGGCGG
>JBDLIR010000254.1:0-3901 GCA_039714815.1 Actinomycetota bacterium
GACGAAGTCGGGGGAGGTGGCCGAGCGCAGCGAGGTCGGAGGGGGCCTCGATCTCACACCTCAACATCTCCCCAACAAGCTGAGGGAGAGAAGAAATCTGCGTCAGCCATCGCGCTACGGCGTACGTTCCTGCATCTCTTCGAGCGCGTTGCGTGCGGCGTCGATTGCTGCGGATTTCTTCGAACCGCCTGTGCCGAGACCGATCGTCTCACCGTCCACGGAAGCTGTTGCCGTGAACAGGATCTCATGATCGGGTCCGGACTGTTCGTAGGTGAACGAAACAGTTCTCCTCGACTTGGCAAGGAGCTCCTGGAGCCGCGACCGCGGATCGGTCGTAGCCTGTGAGGAAGCTCGCTCGTCGATGACCGGGCCCCACTCATGGCGGATCAGGCGATCGACAGGTTCCCAACCGCCATCGAGGTACACCGCACCGATGAGCGCTTCAACAACATCTGAGACAATCGAGTCGCGATCGCGGCCTCCCGACCGCTCCTCTCCCCTCCCCACCCTGATATGGGCCGTGATGCCGATGCTCCGACCCACGGACGCAAGCGAACGCTGGTCGACGACCGCGGCACGCAGTTTCGTCATCTCACCCTCAGGTGCATCGGGGTAGGAATCGAAGATCATGCTGGCGGCAACCAGGCCGAGCACCGCGTCTCCAAGGAACTCGAGGCGTTCGTACGAGGTCGCTGCGTATTCGGCAGAAAAGGACGTGTGTGTCAGCGCTTCGGCCAGCAGCGACGGGTCGGAGAAGCTGTATCCGATCCGATCCTCGAGAGACGCCAGGGTTTCGGACTCTTGATCCATCAGTGCTCCGCGGCTATCCCCGCGGCGATCGATTCCACAAGACCGTGCTCCACACCCTTGGCAGCGATCTCGATCGCGTTGTCGATCGCGATGCGCGATGAGCTGCCATGTCCGATGACGACCACACCCTTCGTTCCCACGAGGTGCGCACCGCCGACGGACTCCGGTGACAACCGTTCACGAAGCGCCATGAACGCGGGCATCAGGCTGGCAACCGCATCCTGATACTGCGGCGCGGCGAGCATGTCGAGCATCATCTTCTGGATCAGCTTGCCTGTGCCCTCACCGGTCTTGAGGAAGACATTGCCGGTGAACCCGTCGGTCACGAACACATCGGCGGCGTCGGTGCCGAGGTCACGGCCTTCGACGTTTCCGATGAAGTTGACGCCAGCGCTCTCCGAGAGCAGCTTGAACGCCATCTTCTCGAGGTCCCGCCCTTTGGAGTCTTCCTCGCCTATGTTCAACAACCCGACGCGTGGGGATTGCTTGTCCTGGTAGACCTTCGCCAGCGATGACCCCATCACGGCGAACTGCACCAGATGCTCCGGTTTGCATTCGATGTTCGCACCAACATCCATCACGATGTGCCCCGTTGGGAAGATCGATGCGATTCCCGGGCGGGCCACACCCTGTATCCGGCCGATCAAGAAAGCTGCGCACGCTATCGCAGCACCCGTCGAGCCTGCCGATACGACGGCATCGGCCTCACCGCTCGCGACCATCTTCGAGGCGACGACGATGGATGCGTCGCGCTTCTCGCGTATCGCGTGCGCGGGGTCGTCATCCATCGAGATCGTCTCGCTTGCGTGTCGTATAGACACGGAAACGCCCCTCCCGTCAACGAGAGGAGCGATCTGTGACTCGTCACCGACGAGGACGACTTCGACACCGTTTCCGGCGGCGATCAATGCGCCTTCGACGATCTCTCTGGGAGCGGAGTCGCCCCCCATCGCGTCGACGGCGATCAATGGCATCCTGGCTACGACGCCTCGATGACTTCGCGTCCGTTGTACGTACCGCAGTTGGCACACGCCCTGTGGGGAGCGTGTGGTGCGTTACAGGTCGAGCAACGGGCGATGGTCGGACGTGCGACCTTCCACTGAGCCTTACGGCGTCGGGTGCGTGACCGCGACATCTTCTTCTTTGGCACTGCCATGGTGAAACCTTTTCTGTTCAATCCCCGGGTTCGAGGAGATCCTGTTCGAGGAGGTCCTTGAGGGCGGCGAATGGCGAACGCGACTCACCCCCATCACTGTCGGGGTCTGTATTCAAGTCGTTTTCTGCGCTACTCACAACTCCCGGGCAGTCATCGCCGCAATCTTGGGCAACAGGGACCGCCAGAAGCACCTCGTCGAGCAGCATCTGTTCGACATCGATGTCGTGGCCGTCGAGACGGTACGTTTCGTCGTCGTCGCTCGTATCGAACAGCGCTCCGATGGATGCCCTCCGCTGTGTGGAGAACTCATCGAGACAACGGAAACACGTGTCGATGGTCGTGTACTCGACCGACCCGGTGACCGCTATCCCCCCCGACACCGGGTGAAGCACGAGGTCTGCCACAACCGGGACGTCTGGTGAGATCCTCGACATCTCGATCCCCCAGTCCGTGTGCGCCTCGATCGTGACGGGACGCGACAGCGTGTCCCTGCCAAGCAGGTCGGCAACATTGAGGACGAACGGACTGCGAATCATCGCGCGAGCGTACCGCTGCGGGCGCCGGAATCGTGCGGCTATTCGAGAATCGGGGGTGCGTCTGCCGGCGGCAGCGACTTGTGCAGCTCAGCACGGGCCTCGGTGACATATCGGTACAGCTCGCCAAGCACGGATTCAGCCTCCGCGAGATGCCGCTCCGCGTAGTCCTCGGACTCGAGCCGGATCCGCCGTGCCTCGTTCTCTGCATTGCGTACCAGCGTGTTCGCCTCTTCAACGGCTTCCTGCACAACGAAGTTCTGGGAGACGAGCCGCGCCGACTCCTCTTGCGCCTTCGCGATGACCTCACGAGCCTTCTCGTTCGTCCTCGCGATGTAGGACTCGCGTTCACGGACCATCCATCGTGCGGCGCGGATCTCTTCCGGGAGTTCCTCGGCTGCGTTGTGGAGCTGGTCGAGGAACTCTTCCTGATTGACCATGACATTGTTCGACAGGGGCACCGCCCTGGCTTCTTCGATCTCGGTGATCAGGTCTTCGAGAAGCTCGGCGATACGGCCGGGAACGGGAGGCGACTGGCGTGCCTCATCTGGGGTATCGGTCATACGAGACGCTCCTTCAGTGCTACTGCAACGGGTTCAGGGACGAGAGCATCGACGGAGCCGCCGAGTCGCGCCACTTCCTTGACGAGAGATGATGAGAGATACGCGTATTCGGGTTTGGTAGCGACGAACAGCGAGACGACCTCGCCAGAGAGGTGCCTGTTCATCTGCGACATCTGGATCTCGAACTCGAAGTCCGTCACCGCTCGCAGACCCTTGACCATCGTCTTGGCTCCGACCTCGCGTGCGAAATCGACGAGAAGGCCCTCGAACGACGCCACGCGCACGTTCTCCCATCCCGTCGTGCACTCCTCGAGCAGAGCCACCCGCTCAGCCGCACTGAACAGCGGGGACTTGGACGGGTTCTGCACAACGGATACGATCACCTCGTCGAACAGCGCCGCACACCGTTCAACGACGTCGAGATGACCCTTCGTCGGTGGATCGAAACTCCCCGGCACGAGCGCAATTATCACGAGTGCAGCCTCTCCAACATCGTCACTACAGCATCACCGTAACGCCGCTCATCGAAACAAGTGAGGAAATCGGGGATCTCGACCTTGCTTCGTGCCTGTCGGTGGAGCACGAGGATGCCTTCGTTAGCGAGAACTTCGTCCATGGCGTTAAGCGTATCGGTGACCGAATCGTCGGTATCCGCATACGGCGGATCCACGAAGACCACATCGAACACACCTTCGATTTCATCGATCGCCCCCGGCAATGGTCGCCGTATGACGGTCCCGCCGAGTCCGACGCTGTCGATGTTGCGTTCGATGATCTGAGACGCCGATCGGTTCTGCTCAACGAACACAGCCCGTGTCGCTCCCCTGCTCAGTGCCTCG
>JBDLIR010000255.1:0-3888 GCA_039714815.1 Actinomycetota bacterium
TGGCCGCAGCGATGGATCGATACGGTATCACCACCGGGGAGCGCCTCAGCGGCACCGAGGCACTCGACCTGTTCACATCAGGGGGTGCCGCGGCACTGCGCGAACCCGAGCCCCTGACGGTCGGGAGCCCGGCTGACCTTGTGGTGCTCGACATCGATCCAACGACTGCGAGTGCGAGTGTCGTCCACGATGGGGCGGTCCTCGAAACCTACGTCGACGGGGAGCCAGTCGAAATCGATCGATCGCTCACGACATGGGTTGATTGAGGGAAGCAGGCTTCTTCTCTCCCTCAGCTCGCTGGGGGAGATGTCGAGGTACGAGACAGAGGGGGCTCTTCGAACCGCCGTCAGGCTGTGCGGGTCTCGGGCCAGCACTGCGCACAGAACGCGCCCCACTCGCCGTAGCGGGGATCGTGGGTGAGCGTCGTGCCGCACCCCGAACACAGGGAACGGACGAAGTTATCCGCCACGTGCTGATGTGGCCCGTCATGGGACAGGATCTCAGAGACGAGAACGGTGTTGGAACGGCTTGCGCGCATCGCACAAAGGTACAACCGACGTCCATTTACCGCCCCGTTAGGAGTCCTGCGGATCCGGAACGGGACCGATGATCTCGTCAACCGAATCGATGACCTCTTCGATCGTGGCGTGACGCCCAGTTTCCAATTTCGAGTACACGAGGTTGTCCCCGACCATGACCTCGAACGCCCCGCCCTTCGAAGGGATGATCGTGATGTCGTCGATGTAGTGCTCGTACGTGCCGAGGATCGCCTGAACCATGCTCACGGCACGGTCGGTATAGCTTCAGGCTGCGCAGTATTCGATTGAGAGATGCATGCGGGCATGCTAGCGGGCAGCTGACAGCCAATGAACGCCGATGCCAGATGCCAGATGCCAGATGCCAGATGCCAGATGCCAGATGCCAGATGCCAGATGCCAGATGCCAGATGCCAGAAGATCGTAAATCGTAAATCGTAAATCGTAAATCGCCAGAAGTGAGCTGTGAGCTGAAGGCTGTCTCAGTCCAGTACGGCACCGGACTCGGCGGAACCGACGAGTTTGGCGTACTTGGCGAGCGCACCGCGGGTGTAGCGCGGCGGGTGCGGCTCCCATGCCTGGCGCCGGGCATCGAGTGTCGCGTCATCGACGAGGACGTCGATCGTGCGGTTCGGAATGTCGACGCGGATCGTGTCACCGTCTTCGATGAGGCCGATAGGCCCGCCGTGGGCAGCTTCGGGTGCAACGTGGCCGATGCACAAGCCGGTGGTACCTCCCGAGAACCTGCCGTCGGTGATCAGCAGAACTGACTTGCCGAGACCCGCACCCTTGATGGCAGCGGTGATAGCGAGCATCTCCCTCATGCCGGGACCGCCCTTTGGGCCCTCGTAACGGATGATGACAACTTCGCTTGGCTTGAGTTGATGGTCCCACAGCGCTTCGAGGGCGTGCTGCTCATCGTTGAATACTCGTGCGGTTCCTTCGAAAACGTCGAGGTCGATACCTGCGATCTTGACCACCGCACCCCCAGGCGCTACCGAACCCCGCAAGATCGCGATGCCGCCCTGGGACGCGAGTGGCTCGTCGATGGGGAGCAACACGTCCTGGTCACCCGGTACGACGACATCTTCCAGATTCTCGGCCATCGTCTTGCCGGTGACCGTCATCACGTCGCCATGGAGCAATCCTGCGTCGAGCAAAGCCTTCAAGACCACCGGCACACCACCGATGCGGTCCAGGTCCACCATGTGGTACCTGCCGAACGGCTTCATGTCCCCTATGTGCGGGGTCCTGCGCGAGATCTCATCGAAGTCTTCCAAAGTGAGGTCGACACCGGCTTCGTGAGCGATCGCCATCAGGTGGAGAACGGCGTTGGTGGAACCTCCGAGCGCCATGACGGTCGTGATGGCGTTCTCGAAGGCTTCGCGCGTCATGATGTCCCTGGGACGGATGTCTGCCTCGAGCAGCGACACTGCCGCTTCCCCTGACCTGCGGGCAAAGCTCTCGAGTCTGCTGTCAACAGCCGGAACAGATGCTGAGCCCGGAAGAGACATGCCTATCGCTTCACCGACCGACGCCATGGTATTCGCTGTGAACATCCCTGCGCATGACCCGGCTCCCGGACAGGCGTTCTGCTCTATCTCGAGTAGTTGCTCATCACTGATGGAACCCTCTGAATGCGCACCGATGCTCTCGAACACATCAACGATCGAGATGTCCTTGCCATCGACTCGACCTGGGAGCGAAGATCCGCCGTACAGGAACACGGACGGCAGATTGTGCCGCGCCGCCGCCATCAACATCCCTGGGAGGGACTTGTCACATCCAGCGATCGAGACCATGCCGTCGAATCGTTCGCCGTGCATCACGAGTTCGACCGAGTCGGCGATGACCTCTCTCGACACGAGCGAGGCACGCATGCCCTCGTGACCCATGGCGATACCGTCAGACACCGCAATCGTTGCGAATTCAAGGCCAACCGCACCAGCGGCACGCACACCGATCTTGGCGAAACCGGCGAGCTTTGGCCCTGTCACGTTGCACGGCGTGACCTCATTGCCTGCTGATACGACGCCGATCTGGGATCGAGCGAAGTCGTCCTCGCCGAACCCGACTGCACGAAGCATGGCCCGTGCCCCCGCTCGTGCCGGCCCGATCGTCACGTCCTGGGAATGGATCTTCTTCGACATGCCCCTGAGCGTACTCGGACCGCGAAACATGCCGACCACCACCCTTTCTCACACGTCGACTATCAGGGTTCGCCTCCTACCATCCAAGGATTATGGCTTCCGTAACTGAGACTTTCCCCGAAATACCGAGCGTTCCGCCTGTGCAGTCTGGTCCACCGACGAAGAAACGGATGAGCTTCGCCAAGAAGGTGCTGCTCTTTCTGTTGGCTTTGCTCGTCGTCGGCGTGTTCGCCGGATACGCATACCTCCGCTACACCGAGGGCAAGATCGACCGCATCGCACCGGATGAACTCACGGCCCTAACCCCCGTGCCGGCAGGCCCCGGGGACCCGATCAATTTCCTCATCGTTGGAGTGGATGACCGTTCGACCCTTCCAGACGATTGGGAAGACAAGTTCGGCGACTTCTCCGGCCGACGGACCGACGTCCTCATCGTGGCTCACCTCGTCCCCGGTGAAGGGATCCAGATGCTGTCGATCCCCCGTGACCTCAAGACCGATATCCCCGGATTCGGCACCAATCGGATCAACGCTTCTTACGTGTTAGGTGGACCCGATCTTCTCGTTGAATCCGTACAGTCCGAAACCGGCATTCCGATCAACCACTATGCCGAGATCGACTTCGCCGGTGTCGGTGAAGTAGTCGATTCTCTCGGTGGAGTCACGCTCGATTTCGAGCATCCTGGGAGAGACCTGAAGTCTGGTTTCGAGGTCGATGCCGGGACGCACACCCTCAACGGTGAGCAAGCCGTGGCCTATGCACGGTCTCGCAAGTACCAGGTCTTCAAAGACGGGACCTGGCAGAGCACAGGGGGAGGCGATATCTCGAGGACAGGTCGCCAGCAAGAGGTCCTGATCGCGATGTTCGATCAGGCAACGTCACCAACGAGCGCATTCAATCTCCCTGCGTTCCTCCCGACGTTCGCCGACCAGATAACGGCCGATGAAGGCGTTTCGATCGCCCTCATGGCAACGCTCGGCAAGGATGCACTGTCGATGAACACCCGCGATATCGACAACATGACCCTGCCCGTGAAGAACTTCAAAGGGAACGACGGGAGAGCCTACGTGGTCCCCGTCGATGCGACTCAAGCCGTCATCGACGCCTTCATCGCCGGACTTCCTTTCCCCAGATAGCACGCTTCGACTCCAAGAGCGAGCCCTGCGAGCGGGTCCAGAAACGGCCTCAGGCCAGGATCTGGA
>JBDLIR010000256.1:0-3886 GCA_039714815.1 Actinomycetota bacterium
TCAACGAGGGAGTGGCGGTTCCCTACGGCTACGTCGAGGGTGAGGACAACTTCGAAATCGACTTCGATTCCCTCGAGCGCGGCATCACGGACAAGACCCGGTTGCTCGTCCTGAACGATCTGCAGAACCCAACCGGAGCAGAGTGCTCCGTTGCCGACCACGAGCGGCTGGCCGGGATCGTCCGTGAACATGACCTGTACGTGCTCGTCGACGAGGCGTACTTCGAGATGCGCTACTCGGGCAAGACGGCGTCGTTCGCAAGCCAGCCGGGTATGGCTGAACGCAGCGTCATCCTCTACACGTTCTCCAAGAAGTACGCGATGACAGGGTGGCGCCTCGGCGCGAGCGTCGGCCCGAAGGAGATCATCGATGTCATCGCGAAGATCAACACGAACGACGAGTCGTGCACGAACCACTACGTCCAGTACGGAGGACTCGCGGGTCTCCTTGGCGACCAGTCCGAGCCCCGTGCGATCGTCGATGAGTTGCGGCGACGTCGTGACGTTGCAGTCGACGGCCTCAACGCGATCGAAGGGGTCGAGTGCTTCCGGCCGAACGCCACCTTCTATCTCTACCCGAACGTCACCAAGGCGATGCAGAACAAGGGCATGAGCGACTACGAGGAGTTCAGGAGAGCTGCGCTGCATGCAACGGGCGTGTCCTTCACCAACCGGCTGCACTTCGGGAGCGCCCAACCAGGCGAGGAACAGCGCTACATCCGTTTCGCCTATTCAGGGATCAGCGTCGAGAAGATCGCTGAAGGGATCTCCCTGTTCAAGGACTGGTGCGAGGCGTAGCCCGTGCCCGTTAGGGTCGTGAACTGTGGAACACGATGTGATCAACGCAACGCTCTACCGTCTCGACCTTCCGCTCGTTCGGCCGTTTGAGACGGCCTCAGGGCAGGTGGCCGTCCGGACGGTCGGATTGGTTTCGGCGTCTCGCGACGGCGTGACGGGGTGGGGAGAGGCTGCACCCTACCCGGGCCAGGATGAGGCGTTCGACGATGTGATGGAGGCCGCACGGACGGCGACAACGACACCAACGCTCGCAGCGGCGATCGACGAAGCGGTCAGCGACCTCGTCGCCCGTGAGCGGGGCGAGCGAATCGTATCCGAGCTTGGTCCATCTCTCGAAGCCGTGCCGATGTCGATCGCGATCGGGATGGGCGGCGGCGCGGTCGGTGCAGTAGAGGAAGCAGCCCGATCGGGAATTTCGCGATTCAAGGTCAAGATCATGCCCGGCCGCACGAGCCATGTGGCCGAGATCCGCCGGCTGTTTCCTGAGGTGACCATCGGCGTCGATGCGAACGGTTCCTTCGACGCGTCGACGGTGTCTGAGGTACTCGACCTCGCGGGTCTCGACCTGATGTACGTGGAACAGCCGACAGCATCGGCAGATGATCCGGCCGCTGAGGTTCTCGTCGAGGCTGGTTTCGACGTGTTCGTGGACGAGTCCATCCGGTCCCTCGCATCTGCAGCGGACGTTCTCGCGATGCCGTGGGTATCGGGCATCGTCGTCAAACCGGGGCGGCTCGGCTGGCGGAGCTCGGTGGCTGTTGTGAAGATGGCACGAGCCGCGGGTAGGAAATGGAGGGCATCGGGGCTTCTCGAGACTGGCATCGGCCGTGCGTACACGCTGGCGCTCGCCGCGGCAAAAGACGCGTATCCGTCGGATGTCGCACCCGCCTCGATGTACCTGACACACGATGTTGCGCCGCACCGCGTCATCGACGGTCATGTCGTAGTAGAGACAGGCCCGGGAACCGGATTGGGTGTCGACCTGGACGATATCGCAAACCAGGCTGTCGACGTGATCGCTCTCAGCGGATCGGCAATCCCAGACCGCGGCTGATCACGAGCCGCTGGACTTCGGAGGTTCCCTCGCCGATCTCGAGAACCTTTGCGTCGCGGTAGTGGCGGGCGACGGGCGTTTCGTCCAGGAAGCCAGACCCGCCGAAGATCTGGGTCGCTTCTCGCGTTGCTTTCACGGCTGCCTCGCTTGCGTAGAGCTTCGCTACAGCTGCCTCCTGTTTGAACGGCATGCCCTGGTCCTTCAACCATGCCGCCCGGTACACGAGGAGTCTGGCGGCATCTGCCATCACCTGGAGATCGGCGATCTTGAACGCTATCGCCTGGTACGAACCGATGGGCTTGCCGAAGCTCGTTCGGTCCTTGGCATAGGCGATCGACTCTTCGAGACAGGCCTCGATCACACCGAGCGCCATCGCCCCGATGGCGATGCGGCCGTCGTCGAGTATCGCGAGGAACTGCTGGAATCCTCGGCCCCGCTCACCGAGCAGGTTCTCTCTGGGGACGCGGCAGTCGGAGAAGGTGAGCGCGTGCGTGTCGGAAGCGCGCCATCCCATCTTGCGGTACGCAGGCTCAACGGTGAACCCTTCCGTGCCCGATGGCACGATGATGCTCGAGATCTCACCCGGTCCGGTCCTCGCAGTGATCGTGATGACGGACGTGATGTCCGTGCCGGAGTTCGTGATGAACGCCTTCGATCCGTTGATGACCCACTCGTCGCCGTCGAGTTCTGCCTTGGTTGCTGTCGCACCGGCATCAGAGCCCGCGTCGGGTTCCGTGAGCCCGAAGCCGGCGAGGGACCTGCCTGCTACGAGGTCCGGGAGCCACCGGTCCTTCTGTTCCTGTGACCCGAACTCGTGGATGGGGTTGATGCCGAGTCCGACCGCGGCCTCGAGTGTGATCCCCATCGACTGGTCGACGCGTGACAGCTCCTCGATTGCGATGCACAGGCTCGTGAAGTCGCCCCCTGCGCCTCCCCATTCCTCGTCTGCCGTGATGCCGAAGAGCCCGAGGTCTCCCATTTCGGTGACGACGTCTGTGGGAAAGTGGTGATCGGCGTCCCATTGCTCTGCGTGGGGAGCGATGCGGGACCCGGTGAACTCGCGCATCATCGCTCGAAGCGCAATATGTTCATCGGTGAAAGAGAAGTCCATCTAGCCTCCTGGGCGGCAAGGATAGGGGTGTTGCGGGACCGGCGGTGAGGCCGGCGCCAGGGTACCATGCCCGCCATGAAGCAGTGGTTCTGGGTACTTGACGCAACGGTTGTTGTGACCTTCGTAGTGATCGGCAGAGACAGTCACGGTTTCGCAACCGATTGGACTGCAACGGCCCGCGTTGCACTCCCGTTTCTCATCGCACTCGCCGTCGGTATCGGCCTCACACGGGCGTGGATGCGTCCGACGAACTGGCTCGTCGGCCTGGGGATAGCGGCGGTCACGGTGGTTGGCGGGCTCGCCCTCAGGAAGTACGTGTTCAACGCGGGCACCGCAACGACCTTCGTGTGGCTCACGGCGGGATGGATGACCGCATGGATGGTCGGTTGGAGGCTGGCTGTCACCTTCGTTGCGCGTATCACTCAGCGTCGTGGGGCATCGACCGCCGCGTGACCTAGCATGGCTTGATGGACACCGCGGTTTCGCTCGTTCAGAGCTATCTGTTCGCAAACGGCTTCTTCACCGTGACCGAGTACCCCATCCTCGAGACCCTTGCGGTTGGGAATCCCCGGACGGTCACCGATATCGATGTGCTTGCACTGCGGCCGCCCGGCGCGGGGGAGAGCGCCAGGGCGACCACCACCTCTGGCATCCTCGTCGGGCCTGACCCGGAACTCGACCTCTCCGACACCTACATCGAGGTGATCATCGGAGAGGTGAAAGAGGGTGCAGCCGAACTCAACAAGGCGGCGCGCGACCCTGCTGTTCTCCGTGCCGTTCTCGACAGGTTCGGGACGATGGATCCAGATGTTGCCCAACAGGTTGTCGACGAACTATCCCGCACCGGTACGGCGATGCATCCGAGTGGCCTCTTTCGCTTCCGCCAGATGGTCTTCGCATCGCTGCCACCCACGAGAAACCACA
>JBDLIR010000257.1:0-3858 GCA_039714815.1 Actinomycetota bacterium
AGCGCCAGCGAGCCCTACTTCTCTACTCCGAAGAAACGGACTTCTTCGAGTGCGAGCTCGTCGAACGGCGGATCCTGGCCAACGGGCTCTGCGAGGTGAGTCGTCGTGACGTCGATGCGCAGCGTCGTCGTCTCCAGGCTTGCGATGTCCTGACGCTGAGCCTCGTTTGCGTTGAGAAGTCTTCCGCTGATCCCGACGGCGAGGTCATCAACGGTGATCGTGTAGCCCTGGATCTTGTAGTTACGTCTGAATGCCTCGTCGTCTGTCACGTTCTGGAACTCGATCTCCTGGATCTGAACCGGCTGGGCGAACGTGAATTCGAGCCATGCCCCGACGCCGTGGAGAGCGTCGTCGTTCCATCGTGTGGCCGGGTCGCCATCGATGAGGTTCTCAGGTCCGAAAGCATCTCCTCGCTGGGAGCTTGCCTTCACGGAGACCGGGAGGATCTCGGTGACGATGGCCGGCTGCGTCGAGGAAGTCGACGAGGTCGTCGTATCCGGTAGCGCGGAATCGTCGCCACCGAAGATGTTCATCATCAAGGCGACGAGAGCGACGACGAGGACGACGGCTGCAAGGACACCGAGTGCTCGCCCTCCCGCGGAAGCCCGTGACGTGGGAGACGACGCGATAGGCATAGGGTCGCTGCTCAAGCGCGAACCGCACCTCTCGCAGTGATGATTGAAGGGGGGATTCTTCGCCCCGCACGACGGACAGGCGATCGCAGCCTGGGTGGCTGGCCGCGGTGGCACTTCCGGCATCGGCTCCGGCGAAGGCTCAGGAACCTGCGGTTCGGGCTGTGCCGGGACCGGAGGCGTTGGGGTGCCAGAGGGCGGTGGGTCGCTCAGCTCGAACGGTTCGAACAGTTCGTCGAATTGATCGTTTCGGTCGTCGCCCTGCATGCTGTCCCTTGTTCCCGGTCTGTGAGAACCGTGTGTTCTTCGTCGGTACGGTTATTGTGCCACGAATGGTGTTGCTTATGTCGATACGTGTCGCGGAGACCTGGACGCCTCTGTCCGTGGTTGCCCTCATCGTGATCGGGTTAGCCCTCGTGAGCCTGGTTACGTGGCTCATCCACCGATCGTGATCTGTCATACCCCGCAGGTACCGTTCGACACATGAAAGGTAATAGTCGTTCTGAAACATCGTCCTACATCTGCGAGCACTGCGGCTACCGCAGTGGCAAGTGGATGGGCTTCTGCCCGCAGTGTCGCACCGCTGAAGCGCTGACCGAAGCTGTGCAGGCCCCGACGAACCGCACCAGGGTCGCCGCAGCCGTGTTCGGTGCGACCGATGCCCGTTCGACGGTTCGAGACCGGACACCGGTTGGCCTTGCGGAGTTCGACAGGGTCCTCGGCGGAGGTGTGGTCCCCGGTGCGGTGATTCTCGTCGGTGGGGAGCCGGGCATAGGGAAGTCGACTTTGATCCTCCAGGTAGCCGACGCCATTGCCGGCACATCCGGGAGCGTCCTGTATGCAACGGCAGAGGAATCTGTGCACCAGGTTCAAATGCGAGCCCGCAGGCTCGGGGTCAGCTCTGCCGGTGTCAAACTGGCTTCGGTCTCCGATGTCGATGAGATCATCGCCACAGCGATCGAGACAAATCCGTTGGCGCTGGTCGTGGATTCGATCCAAACGGTGTCTTCGGCAGAGATCGGTGGTTCCATCGGAGGCACGTCCCAGGTGAGGGAGTCTGCCGCAAGACTTATCGCATTTGCCAAGTCCCGCGGCGTCCCGCTGATCCTCGTCGGACATGTCACGAAGGACGGCTCACTCGCCGGGCCGAGAACGCTTGAGCACATGGTCGATGTCGTGCTCTACCTCGAGGGTGACCCTGATCTGGGATTGCGGCTCCTGCGTGGCGTCAAGAACCGATACGGTTCGATCAACGAGGTAGGTGTGTTCGAAATGACCTCCGAGGGTGTCACGCAGGTGACCGATCCGAGCGGTCTTCTGAGTGGCCGCTATGACATGAACGCGTTCGGCAATGTTCTGTTTCCCACGGTCGAGGGAAAACGGCCCGTGATCGTCGAGATACAGGCGCTGGTTGTCAAGACCGACGCACCCCAGCCGCGGCGGGCCGTCAACGGCATCCCCGTCGCGCGGGTACACCAGCTACTCGGCGTCCTTGAACGTCATATCGCCCTGCCGCTGCACGGGTTCGAGGTCTACGTCTCCGTCATGGGAGGCTTCAAGATCACAGAACCTGCGGTGGATCTGCCGATTGCTCTCGCGGTCGCGTCGGCATACGCCGAGGTGCCCTTGCACAAGACAGCCGCATGGGGCGAAGTGGGCCTCACCGGTGACCTTCGGCCCGTACCGCGCTCCGGGTTGCGGCGAAGCGAAGCAGAGCGGTTGCGTGCTTCGCCGATGGTGTCCCCTGACGATTGCCGCAGTCTTCTCGACGCGATGGTGAAGTCCGGCTTCGTTTCCGTCGCCGGGTGAACATGCCGACCCCCGTTCCCGCTAGCCTGCAGGGAGATGACACCAAGTACTGATCTACCGATCGAGCTTCTGCGGCGTTTCGCCCCGGGTACCCCGTTGCGAACGGCAGCCGAGATCATCATGAGCCAGGGAACCGGTGCCCTCGTAGTGATCGGCTCGGGGCTAAAGGTTGGCTCGGTGTGCACCGGCGGGTTCTCCCTCGAAAACGCAACGTTCACTGCCCAACGTCTTGCCGAGCTTGCAAAGATGGACGGCGGCATCGTCGTCGACGACACCGAAGGAAGAATCCTCTCGGCGAACGTTCACTTCATGCCCGACCCTGACATCCCGACCGACGAGACGGGTACGCGATTCCGCACGGCCGAGCGACTGGCCCGCCAGACTGGCTTCCCTGTGCTTGCTGTATCAGAGGAGGGGCATCTCCTTGCAGTGGTCTTCTCGAAGAACGGCAGGTTCGCTCTTCAGTCGGTGACCGAACTACTCGGTGAAGCGAACCAGCGCCTTCAATCGATCGAGCGACTCAGGTACCAATTCGATGAGTCCGTTGCACGTCTGTCGAGATACGAGGCAGATCATCTCGTGTCCAACCGCGAGGCCGTTGTCGTCATTCAGCGAGCGGCGGTCATTCGGCGACTGGCGAAGGGACTCGACACCATCTCTGCCGAACTCGGTGACTCCGCGTCATTGATCTCGCTTCAGGCCGCAGACCTGATCGAAGGCGTGGTCGAGGTTGCCGAACTCGTCAGCGTCGACTACCAGCCGCGTAAGCCGCGCAAGGGCTACTCGGTGTTCACTTCAATCGACAAGCTCCATGATGATGATGTCTTCGATATCGAACTGCTTGCCCAAGCCATTGGTCTCGAGCCGCTTGATGATCATGCTTCCCCGCGAGGCGCCAGGGCGATCGCAGATGTCCCTCGTATCCCCGACAGCGTCGCCGACGCGATCCTGCGCAAGTTCGGTACGTACGATCGATTGATGCAGGCAAGCGTGGAAGACCTCGCACGGGTCGACGGCGTTGGTCAGACCAGGGCACAGACCGTACGCGCCTACCTGAACCAGGTCAGCGACGCCGGCATCACAGCTGATCCGGCTCCGTGAGCGTGTCTCAAATCCCGAACGTCTGTACAATCGTGTCCTCCCACCGATTCTGAGGTTCTGTGGCTACGAAGAAGACCCCTGTGAAGAAGACTGCTGCCAAGAAGGCGCCGGCCAAGAAAGCCGCGGCCAAGAAAGCCGCGGCCAAGAAAGCTCCAGCTAAGAAGGCTGCGACTAAGAAAGCTCCAGCCAAGAAAGCTCCAGCGAAGAAGGCTGCGACCAAGAAGGCTCCTGCCAAGAAAGCTCCAGCTAAGAAGGCTGCGGCGAAGAAGGCTCCTGCCAAGAAAGCTCCAGCTAAGAAGGCTGCGACCAAGAAAGC
>JBDLIR010000258.1:0-3856 GCA_039714815.1 Actinomycetota bacterium
GGGACTACTCGTGGAATACGACGGCGACTGGGCAGATGTGCCTCTTCCCGAGGGCACCGAAGGATGGGACTGGGACTACCACTACAGCCAGGGCCTTGAGGCAATCGCTTCACGCTGACCGTCCTACCAATCCTCCACCCCGATCACGCATATCGGCACCTATGGGCGTGCATAGCGACGGTTCTGGGCGGATTGCCGCAGCCGGGTAGTGTTCCAGCCATGGCGTTGCACGACAACGAGTTCCGGATCGATCCTGTTCTCGTTCGGCAGCTCTTGTCCGAACAGATGCCCGAGTGGGCCGACCTGCCCATCACCAGGCTCGAGACCTCGGGTACGGTCAATGTTGCCTACCGGCTCGGGGACGACATGCTCGTCCGTCTGCCGAGAACCGCGAGCTTCTCACGGGGTCCGCAGCGAGAGTCCCGCTGGCTCCCGGTGTTTGCCCCTAGGGTCCCGTTGGAGGTTCCGAGCTATCTGGCGCTCGGCCGTCCTACCGAGCTGTACCCGTCGCATTGGTCCGTCCTGCGATGGATCGAGGGAACGACAGCCGGATCGTCAACGCTTCATGACCTCGATGAAGCAGCATCTGCCCTTGCTGAGTTCGTGGTGGCACTCAGGCGGGTTGCTACCGACGGGGCACCCGAAGACGGCAACTACAGGGCCTTCGGCCTTGCGCGAGCCGACCGGGACCTAAGAGACTGGGCCGACCGACTACCGGACGACATCGATGCGAGTGCAGTACTCGATGTCTGGGAGTCCTGCCTATCGGTTGGCGAGTGGAACGGGTCACCGACCTGGCTGCACAGCGATCTGAAAGGCGACAATCTCATCGCTCACAACGGATCCCTTGTCGCTGTCATCGATTGGGAGGGATGCACGGTTGGCGACCCGAGCGCCGACTACCTCGCGGCGTGGTGGCTATTTGACGGAGACAGTAGGGAGGTCTTCCGAACTGCCACCAACGCAGAACACGCCGATTGGCAACGGGCGAAAGGGTGGGCGCTCCATATGGCTGTCGTCGCCATTCCGTATTACAGCGACACGAACCCGGCCTTCGCCACGCAAGCCCGCTCGGCTCTCGCCGAGATTCTCACCGACGAATAGTTGACCACCCGGTACGGCACCTACGGGCAGTACCGATCGCACATGGCGTCTCCCACGGGCCGTCGACGCTGGCTTCGACCTCTAGGCTCGCGGTATGCGATTGAAAGCTCTTGCCCTCCTCGTGGTGCTCGCCGCCGCTGGATGCAGCAGCGATCCGGTGACAGGCAGGGAGAAGTACTTGTTCTACGAGGATCAGCGAATGGGGACGGAGAACGAGCACTCACCTATCCGCGTCTCTTCGTAGTACGTAGTACGTAGTACGAAGGAAGCCGTCAGCCGTCAGCCGAGCACAGAACACAGACGGAATTCGGAGAACGGAAAGCGTAGATCGTAAATCGGAAGCCCCCTCCGACCTCGTCGAGAGAGGGAAGTAACTTTCCTCCTCTCCCTCAGCTTGCTGGGGGAGATGTCGAGGAACGAGACAGAGGGGGCTCTTAGGAAGCCCCCTCCGACCTCGCTGCGCTCGGCCACCTCCCCCGACTTCGTCGAGGGAGGGAAGCAGGTGGCAGAAGTCGGAATTCAGGAGGAAGCCGTCAGCGGAAGAGCCGTTCTTCGACTGTGTTCTGTGCCTACTGGTTCGCGAGGGCCTTGTCGAAGCGAGAGCGGATCTCGGCGAAACGATCTGCCATCGGCACACCGTCTTCTTCGTACGACACGAGCGCTTCCTTCTGTGCAAGGTAGTCGATGTTGGTCACACCGGCTTTGGACTGGAGCATCCTCCACGACTTGCGTCGCTCGACACAGAACAGGACGAGCTGACGCGACAGCGCCATCGGCTTGACCTTGCCGTTGCGATCCTCAACTTCGATGAACACCTCGAAGTCTGGAACGTACGAGCGATGTGTCGGGTCGAGCACATTGCGATGCACCGTGTCGTCCTGGCGAATCAGGAGCAGCATGTCTTCGAGCGGGATCAAACCCTCGGTCTCCTTCACCGGCCGGAGATGTCGGCGGAACCGCGCCTCGGTGGCAGTGAAGTGCGCGACCGTGTAATGGAAGGTCCGATCGGTCATCTTCGACGTGATCTCGACCCAGTCACGATCACGGTTGGCGTTCCCTGAGATATCGAGAGCCTCCGTGTACGTCTCTCCCTGCTGCGGGTTGAACACGAACTGTGGGATCGACCGTGCGTCACGAACAAGCCCTGCCTGATACGTCGACACGTCGTCAGCGATCCCGTGCTCAGGCTGACACGATGTGTACGACTGGATGAACGCGGTGCCGCGGTAGTCGAGCGCCTCGAGCAGTGCCTTGTAGAACTGCGCGGTGTTCGCCATCGATACCTGTGCGACGAATGCAGACCCGTGTCCGGAGATGAACGACTCGGCCACACCCTTCTTCTCGGTCATCTTGCCTTCAGACGCTGCACCGAACTGGTTCATGTCCCCGCCGCCGGGCATCGGCGTCGAGTCGGAGTTCTGACCTCCGGTGTTCGAGTACACCTGCGTGTCGAGGAGGAGCAACTTGACGTTCGGACGGTTCTGCAGGACGACCTTGGATACGTTCTGGTACCCGATGTCGCCCATGCCGCCGTCACCGCCGATGGCCCAGGCCTTCGGCAGTTCTCTGACCTCCTGGGCAGTCATCACCGTGTCGGTCATGTGCGTCATCTCAAAGTAATCCTCTTCGGTGACACCGACGCCGAGGGTGAGCATGTCCGCAACTCGTTCAGGGACGACAGAGCGCCTTGCGTGGTCTGCGATGAAGCTCTCACCGAGCAGCCATGTGACCGTCGCCCCATCCTGGAACAGCGAGTTCATCCACGGATACGGATGCGGGTTGTTCGGCGGAGTGGAGCCGTACACGGTGTTGCACCCGGTGTGGGCGCCCATCGCCATAACAGACATGCCGTTTGGCACGGTGCCGTCGAGCGCCTGGAGGTCCCTGTGGTTGAAGGCGTCCTGGCGCATCGTGACAACGAGTGCCTCGATGATCTCGGCGTCCGTGAGTTCGTCACGTTCGGCGAGCCTGGACTCCGTGTCACCGAGATTCTCGCCGCCGAGACCCATCAACGTATGAGCGACGAGTCGCTTGAGACGCACGTACGAGCCCTCATCGAGGTCCCGTGCCTCGGCGAGCATCGCAACACCGTTCTCCTGGAGATCCGCGGCCTTTGCATCGAGCCTGTCTGCCTTGGCGTGGTACATGGGCCGCATGTACGCCTCTGTGAGCGATGCAACAGCATGGAGCACGCTCTTTTCGCCGCATCCTGCACACGCACCATCACCGGACACGAGCGCTTCGTAGTTCGAGCGGACCATGAGATGGTTCTTGAGGTGCGCTGCGTTCGACTCCATCGGATCTTCCGGATCGAATCGCCCGAGGTACTTCGACGGCGTGTCAGGCAGCAGGTCGAGGAAGTTGATACCAGACATGTGGTCTGCGTTGATCTTCGGTGTCTCCGGCGCCATCTCGAGCGCCTCCCACGGGCACTCGAACACGCACTCGGCACATCCCTTGCACAGATCAGAGACCATGATGGAGAACAGACCACCGGACCCCGGCGCGGTCCGTTCCATCGAGCGGAACAGATGCGACGTCTTCGTGTACGCAAACGGAACGTGGTCGAACAGTTCCATGAACTCGTCCCGCGCGACCTCGGACACCGAATCGATCGTGGCGACCTCTTCGCGCAGGATGTCGTTGAACGGAACCGACTCTTTCGCCTTGACGATGGTCGTCAGCCTGGCCCGGACGCGGTCCTCGAGCGCAGGCAGTTCGGCGACCATCTTGTCGCGCTCTCCCACATCGA